>JAFXAJ010000028.1 GCA_017517145.1 Ruminococcus sp. | reverse complement strand
TTCTGCTTGTGAGCCTCGTCCTGACCGATGAGAGATGCAGCGTAGTTACCGCCTGTCTTAGCGTAACCCATACCGCCTCTTACAGCGCGGACATACTTATTCTCAACGTAGATATTTACAGGGTTAAGACCGCTTGCATAGTAAGCGCCGGAGGGTGAAAGGATAATCATAAAGAGATACTGGTCGCCGGGCTTAACGCCGAGGAATGGGTCACAAGCAAAGATAAAGGGACGAATATAAAGGGATTCGCCGTCCTTTGAGGGAACCCAGTCCTTTTCAATTTTGAGAAGCTCCATAAGACCTTCCATAGCCATATCAATGGGAAGCTCAGGGATAACAAGTCTTTCGTTGGACTGGTTGAGACGCTTGAAGTTTTCTTCAGGACGGAAAAGCTGAATCTTGCCGTCAGCTGTGCGGTAAGCCTTTAAGCCTTCGAAAACAGTCTGACCGTAGTGGAGACACATAGCGGCAGGAGAAAGCTCAATAGGAGCGTAAGGTCTGATTTCGGGATCATGCCAGCCCTGACCTGCTGTATAGGACATAACAAACATATAGTCAGTGAAGATGTGACCGAAACCAAGAGCCTGGTCGGGTGCAGGCTTAGCCTTTAAATTCTGTGATTCAATAAATTTGATTTCCATTATTTTATACCTCTTTTTCAAAATAAATCTGATTTGTCTGCGGAGAAATAATTTTTTTCGTAGATTTTTTTACAAATCACTGTGCCTACAGCAACGGCGCTGATAAGCAGAGCAGTGGCAGAAAGTGAAACCGTCAAGGCGATAATTGCTTTTTTTGACATAACGATACCTCCGTATACAAATAAAATCCAGACAAAAATGTCCATAAAATAATTATAGCATATTTTATTTCAAATTTCTATAAAATCGGAATAAAAATTCTGCACAAAATAAACTGTGGATTTTTATTTCATTTTTGTGTTATTCGTCATATTTACGGACACGGAGAGTTGCTCCAAGGCTTTCGGCAACCTGACGGGAAGCCTCAATCTGTTCAGCAGGAATAACATCCACAACGGACATTACAACCTGAGATTTTCCTGTTTTTACGCAGTCTGCGGTGAATTTCTGCATAGCCTCCCAAGCGTTTTCGTACTTGGGACGGGTAACTTTCATGTATTCGTCTTTAGTACCTGCGTTAAGGCTTACAGAAATAGTATCAATAACCTCGCAAAGCTCATCTGCAATGGGGCGGCTGTTCACAAGGTCGCCCAGACCGTTTGTGTTAAGGCGTAATTTCACGTTTGCGCAAGTGCTTTTCAGCCATTTTGCCGTTTCAAGAAGTGCGTCAAGACGGCAGGTAGGCTCGCCGAAGCCGCAGAAGATAATCTCGCTGTATGCAGATATATCACGTTTTGAAATGTCAGCTTTGATTTCCTTCATAGACGGTTCATGTTCAAGCCAGAGAGGGTCAGAGCCATAAGCGCCGTCGCTATTGTTCCTTATGCAGAAAGTACAAGCGCAGGGGCACTGATTTGTTAAATTCAGATAAAGGTTATTTCCCACTTCGTAGGATATTGTCATTGCTTTCATTTTCATTCTCCTTAGTTTATGTAAATTCTCGGCACACGCTTTGAGATTCCGCATACCACTTCATAACCGATAGTGCCGTAAATTGAGGCAAGCTCATCGGCTGTAATTATATCATCGCCGTCCTTGCCGATTAGAGTGACAATGTCACCTGATTCCGCTTGGGGAACAGAGGAAACGTCAATCATCAGCTGATCCATGCATACTCTGCCGACAATACGGCATCGCTTGCCGTGGACAAGGATTTCTCCCTTTGAGGAAAGCAGTCTTGAATAGCCGTCAGCATAGCCTATGGTAACAGTTGCAATACGCATTTCATGTTCTGTAACAAAGGTGCGTCCGTAGCTTATGCACTGTCCTGCCTCAACGGTTTTAACCTGTGAAATAACGGCTTTAAGCTCCATAACAGGTTCAAGTCCTTCGGGAATATCAAGGGATATATCGGGGTGAAGTCCGTATAGAATAATTCCTGCACGTGAAAGTGTGCTTTCAGGGGAATTTCTATAACAGGTAGCAGCACTGTTCATGAAATGCACATGGGGAAGATTTATGCCACGGCTTATGAGAATGTCTCTCACATCAAGAATAAATTTCTCCTGTTTGTCAGTGTATGCTATATTGTCAGGGGAATCGCTGTCTGCAACGGCAAAATGGGTGTAAATACCCTCCACACATATTTTTTGGATTTCCATAATACGCATAATTTCATCGGCACATTCTTCGGGAGTATGGTATTTCAGACCGATACGTCCCATACCCGTGTCAATTTTTATGTGACAGCGGATAGGCTCGGAAGTGTTTTTTGCCAGAGTTTCGGCATATTCTGCGGAGACAACTCCCTGTATGATATTGTACATGGATATTTCGTGAGCATATTCTCCCGGAGTAAATCCGAGAATAAGTATTTCAGCATGGGGACAGTATTTCCGCACAGTTATAGCTTCATCAAGGTTTGATACGGCAAAATATTTAACGCCGCAGTCATCGGCAAGGCAGCGGATAATATGCTCGTCGCCGTGACCGTAAGCGTCAGCCTTTACAACAGCCATAACTTCGGTAGAGTCGGCATTGAGGCTGCGGATAATGCTATAATTTTTTCTGAGGCGCGGGAGAGAAATTTCCGCCCATGCACGTTTGAGATAAGGTTTCATAATATTTCCTTTCTAATACCAATCGCAGACAAATTTAAAGGCATAAATCCTTTAGCCTGCTAACATTTTAGGGATTGATATAAATATTATAGTTACAGATATTAAAAAACAGTTACAAGGTGAAAAAAAACTTGCAAATTTATTCAATATATGATACAATTAAAAAGGTTGAAAGAAATGTGTTTACAGATTCTGCGTATAATTTATGCCGAATGGAGTGATACAATGGTATTTTCAAATACAACAGGCATGGCCGTGTATACAGAAAATGAAGTGTGTATATTAAAAGATAAGGCATTTTGTGTAACAGGACATCGTGAAAAGCTGATTGAACCTTACAAGGGGAATCCTGAAAATTTCGACATAACCTGTACTGCCATAAAGATGATGCTTGACAGATATATCAGCGGATTGATGGATGAGGGATATACCACCATGCTTTCAGGACTTGCCGAGGGATTCGACCTCTGGGCAGCGGAATGTATGCTGAAGCGAAAGAGGTATATGGAAAATTGTCATCTTATTGGCGTCATGCCCTTTATGCGTCATTCAAACGGATTCAGCAGGAAAAACAAGGAGCTGCTTCGTGTTGTGGAAAGATATGCTGATTATCTTGTGACAACCTGTGATGATTTCCGTGTGGAATATGGCAGAAAGCTTACGGCAGTAACAAATCCTGATTTGTACAGGAAACGCAATTATTTTCTTGTTGACAGCAGTACAGCAGTTATAGCCTTCTGCAATAAAGACGAATTCCGTTCAGGAACATCCCAGACCATAAGATATGCAATGCGTCAGGGAATACCGGTGTACTGTTTCGGGATAGGTGATGTATACGAATTGCTTGACAAGACAGGCTTGATGAAAGGCGATATATACAACGAATTGCTGAACCGTAAAATTGAACCGTGCAGTCGGGATATGTTTTTCTGAACGGATGTTAAAATTCCGCTAAAGTATATTATAGCACAATTTCAGAAATTTGCAAGTTATTTTAGAAAAAATTCGGGAATTCAACAGACTGTTAAACGACAGGAATCAACATTTCCAAACATTATTCAACTGTTGAAATGTTGAAAACACTGTTGATAACCAATTTTCAGCCATAATTTATTAACAAACGTTTGTTGAAAGATGTTTATATTCATAAACTATGAATATAAATCTTACTGAAATATACCAAAAGTAATGAGAGGAGAATTATCATGGCAAAGAAAAAGAAGAAGGCAGGAAGCATTGCAGTTCCATATCTTATAACAATTTTTATCGGAATACTTGTTATAGGCGGCGGAACCTTGCTCATGCTCAAACACTGGGGCATTATCGGCGGAGACAAAACCCTTCCTGAACCCCCGAAAAGACCGGTAGCAATAGCTTCCTACGAGGATAACCACACGATACTTTTTATACTCGATGAGCCTGAAAATAAGTATTCAAAGACATTTATGCTCATGAGGTCAATACCCAAGGAAAAAAGACTGGTATTTGTCGGAATTCCCACAAATACTATTGCGATTGTAAAGGACACGCAGCACAGTATGCTTTCAGCCTACGAATCAGGCGGAGCTTCCGGTGCAGTTGAATTTACAGAATCTGTATTTGATATTGATGTTGACAGATATATGAAGCTGGATTCTGCGGCATTCGTAAAGATATGCGATATTCTCGGCGGTGTAACATATCCCGTAGCAGAGGATATAGCAGGCTTCAATGGTGACGGTTCAGAGCAGTATCTCAACTCGGAGCAGATTTTCAAGCTTATCACATACTCCCTTTACGGTGATGGAGAAGTTGAACGTGCTTATGTTGCAAGCTCCGTATTTTCTTCTATGATAAATCAGACAAGCGGACTCCGTGTTTCTGACAACCTTGATTCAAGCTTCAATACAGTTGTAAATATGGCTGATACAGATATTACAGCTGTTGACTACAGAAACCGCAAGGCAGCTATAAAGTCAATGCTGGAGAGAGGCAAGTCCATTGCGTCATTCCTCATTCTCAGCGGTGAAAATGCCTACGAGGACTTTATCCCCGATGAAGATTTCCTCAATGGCTTCCGTGAGAAATATTTCAGCTATGACGAAAGCTCAGGTGACGAAGAAGATGAATAATATATTCGACACTCATGCTCATTATGCCGACAGAGCTTTTGACAGTGACAGAAATGAACTGCTTGAAAAATTGCCTGAAACTGGCGTGAAATATATCATGCTTGCTTCCTCCTCCGTTGATGATACGGAGGAAAATGTGGCACTTACTGAGAAATACTGCTATATCTACGCTGCTTCGGGAGTTCATCCCGAAAGCGCAGAGGAAACACAGGAGGGCTATCTTGACATAGTGCGCAATACAGCGTTGAAATCCTCTAAAGTAAAGGCAATAGGCGAAATTGGTCTGGATTACCATTATGAGGGATATTCCCGTGAAAAGCAGATAAAGCTTTTTGAGGAACAGCTTGTACTTGCAAAGGAACTGGATATGCCTGTCATAGTTCACAGCCGTGATGCCTGTGAAGATACCCTTGAACTTCTGAAAAAACATAAGCCTCAGGGCGTACTGCACTGTTTCAGCGGTTCAGCAGAAACAGCCAGAGAAATAATAAAGCTTGGAATGTATATAGGCTTCACAGGAGTTCTCACCTTTAAAAATGCCAAGAAAGCACTAAAAGCACTGGCAGAAGTTCCCATGGACAGACTGCTTCTTGAAACAGATTGTCCGTATATGGCACCTGTTCCCTTCCGTGGAAAGAGATGCGACAGCTCTATGATAGAGTATACAGCAGCTGCTGCCGCAGAAATCAAGGGAATTGATGTGCAGGAGCTTATAGATATTACCTGCGAAAACGGTAAAAGATTATTCAGAATATAACAGAGGTTAAAAGATGTACTACTGTTGCGGAATTACAGAAAAAGGCATAATGCCTCATAATGAGGATGCGCTGCTCATAGGAAAGCACGTTATGACAGCAGGTATGCTTGAACAGCCCATGAAACCGCCCTTTGCAGTTGCGGTATCGGACGGGGTATCAGGCGAAAATGCCGGCGAACTTGCATCGGCAATGTGTCTGGAATATATTAAAGAGATTGAGGACTATCGCAAATCACAGCTTTATGGTGAAATAATGGAAATCCATGAAAAGCTTGCGGAATACAGCCGCAATGATGCCGAAAGCTGTAATATGCAGACTACGCTGTGCGGAATAGCGGTTGATGAAAATGAACGTGTGACAGTTTTCAACGTTGGCGATTCACGGCTTTATCGTTTCCGTGATGGTGAGCTGAAGCAGATTACGAGAGACCAGTCCCTTGTCCAGCTTCTGTATGAAGAAGGCACGATAACCAACGAGGAGCGTAAAACTCACGTACACAGGAATATAATTTTCCCTGTGCTGGGGAATATAAAGGATACCCCCAAGATAGATATTGAGGAAATAGACGGCGGCTTCGAGTACGGAGATGTACTGCTGATATGCTCTGATGGTTTATCGGATTATTTGTCTACCATAGACATACAGGAGGTCATGGAGTATTCCAAGAGTCTTTTGAAGCGGCTTGAAATACTTGTGGAAATGGCTCTGGAGCGTGGCTGCAATGATAATATATCAGCAGCGGCAGTAGTTCGATATATAAAAGAAGAATAATTGCAAGGGCGGATGAAAATCCGCCCTTGAGCGTGTCAAAAAGCTATAATAGCCCAATTAGGGTGGGATTCCAAAGGGCACTGCCCTTTGGCGGAGTCTAGAGGCAGCGCCTCTGGCAGGGTGTGGGACAGAGTCCCGCATAGCGTTCAAGCGCACTGCAAGGGGTGAATTTTCAAACAGTCCTGCGGACTGTTTGAAAAGAGGGGACGCTCTGCAAGAGAGAGCGTCCCCTCAAAAAATATCTTGTTGTAACTTTTTCGACAGACTGAGGGCGGATGTTATGTCCGCCCTTTTTGTATCAGAGAATAAAACAGATAAGTCCGCCGC
>JAFXAJ010000027.1 GCA_017517145.1 Ruminococcus sp. | reverse complement strand
CTTGCTATACTTGAAAATGATATTTTTTTGTCAGCAAAATCTTGCTTTATAACACACATACACACTTCGCATGTTACTCATTATTCGATTTTATTCTATTAACATTAAATGATAATATTTATATAAATTTATTTTAATATATGTGGTGTAAAATAAATGTGTAAGTGTGTGAATCTTGTAATATGGGGATATTTTAGTGTGTGATTAATATGTTTTACACAGAAAGATGTGTGTATCAGTATATTTTTGGCGGACGATATGTGTATTCTGCTCCGATAAAACCTCTTGCTCTTTTGCCTTCATTGTTAATGCAGTTTTCTGAATATGAAAGCCCATATTCAGAAGCATTTGCTTTCAGAAAAGAAGTAAAGGTTTTCTGCGACAAAGCACTTAATCCGTTTATACTGCACCAGCTCGTATAAGCCCAGTAAAATTCACGGGAATGTATCTGCTTTGAAACATCAAATTTGAAGTTATATTCGCTCTCTAAAAATGGTATTATATTGTTCATTTCACGTTCTGCAAGCACAAGATTTTGTTTTGCTTCTTCACTTAAAGTAAATTCAAAATCATTGGCAATTAATCGTTCCAATCCTTCCAGACACCAAAGAAAGATTCCCTCAATCTCTGAAATGAATTTTTCAGACAGATATTTGTCATTTACTCTGTTCTTGGAAACAGGTTTTGTTGTGAGAATAATCTGTCTGCGAAAGAATCCTCGGCTTCTGTCATAAAGGGATGACAGGGGACTATTTCCGAATGCGATAATTCGTGAATACAATTTTGCAAAAAAAGATGGTCTGCCTTTCGGCTCAATTTCAAGGAGAATTTCAGATGAAATAAGCTGTTTCAAAAAGTCTGTTTTTTCAAGTGCGGATATGTCCATATCATCATCAAGCATACACATTTTTCCTACAAGTTTTACTCTTGAAAATCGTGCTTTGCTTCCGTTATCAAGGTCGGAAATGCTTCCGTTGACAATATTGTTATTGCCCATGAGTTCATAAAGGACTCTGCCGATTCTCGATTTGCCTTCACCACCGTTTCCGATAATCATAAGCATCTTTTGCGCTCGTGTACTTGGTATGAGCAGATAACCCATATATTCCTGCAATGTCATAACGTCTTCTTCGGACAAAAGCTGATTTAAAAATTCAATCCATTTATCCGATTTAGGTGCATCAGCTTTATAGTCAACATTAAGCCTGTTCATTGTAAATATCTTGTCTGCGTAAAATCTGAATTTACCGTTCTTGATTTTCAGCATTCCATTACGCACGTGAATGACATTTTCATTGAGAGCAGGCGGTGGAGTGTAGCATTTATATTTCAATGCTTCAATAATTCTTTTTGTTCTGTCAGCAATATTTCGGATGACATATGGCTTTATCAACTCATAGATCTCTTTTGACAGCTCCGATAAATTGTATTCGCCGTTTAAGTCAAAAAACACATTGTTAATGCAGTATAACTGGTGATTTTCAAGATATTGTGTGCAGAAAATATCCTCGTTGACATTGTTACCATCCCACCATTCAGGACGCTCTGTTTGATAGCAGTCTTTTTTCTTTTTAGCTGCATTCTGTTCCTTTAACAGTTTTAATGCTTTTTCTTTATATGGATGTACAAGGCGGTCGAAATCTCCCGTAAGCTTATACTGTCTTGCTACCTGACGAAGTGATGTGATATACTGCGATATTGCGATTTCATCAGGGAGGGTGAGGATTTTTTCATAGATTTCGGTATTGTTGAGAATATCATCATAAGTTGCTGTATTATCTTTTCCAGACAGTTCATTCGGGATATTATTCATTATCTAATACCTCGCTTTTGGCAATCTCACGAAAATAGCCTAAATCCTCCCATACTTTCTTGTCAGGACAAAGATAGTTGTATTCACTTGAACCGTCCTTCTTGAAAGCATATCCAAAGCGGAATATGCCTCTCTGTAAGCCTATTCTGATGTACTGCGGGTCTTTGCCTGTTGCCTGTGCGATTTCCTTGATTGGAACATTTCTGCCCGTAAAGGTCGGCATAAAATCATTTTTCATTCTGTTACCTCCGATTATCTCTCTTTCTCTAATCGTTTTTTATTGCGTTTGAAAGAAATTCAGAAAAGTTCTTGACAACTCTCTGAGTTTCTGTTATAATTGTATCATAAAAATCCAGACATTTCAATTGTCTTGATTAAAATAGTACATACACAAATCTATCACAATTACTACTCCATCGGTAAAATAAAAAACGAAGAATTAGCTGGGGGAGCAATGAAAGGGGAAACAAATGAAAATATTAGACCAAGAGAAAACAAGAGCCAATATTGTAGCTTTGAGAAATGAAAGAGGGCTGTCACAAAATCAGCTTGCTGAGACTCTCGGTGCATCAAGAACTCATTATAACGGAATCGAAAACGGAAAAGCAACGATTACCGAAAAATATGTAATTACGCTTGCAGGATTTTACGGTGTTGATTATAATGATATAGCTGTCTATGCTGAAAGTTATGATGCTGAGTATTACGATGCGTTAAGTAAATTCAATCATCTTATGAGCGATAACTTTGATAGTCTTAAATCTCGTGCCGTATTGCTTGATACAGCTACGTTTACAGGAAAACAGAACAGAAATATTCTGTCAACTATTCTTTATAACCTCGGCTATACCCTTGAAATAAAAGCATCTCAGGATGTCTGGAGTGACTATTTTACTCTTTCACAGACAGGAGACGGCCAACCTGTTTATGATATGCCGAGAGAATTGATAGAACTTTTTTCTGAGGGCTACGTTATTGCATTAAAAAAGACAGGCAAAACTATGTGTTACCTGTCTGTAAGTGAATATTTGCAGTTTGAGAATTATCTTGTTATGACAGTAAAGGGATTTACTTCATCAAATATCAGTGATTTTAAGAAATTTACTGTCAATAAAGAGGAAAATGAAGAAGAAACTCCGATAAATGAATTAAGAACGGAACTTGAAAGGATTACCGAAATTCTCGGATATTGTCGTGAAGCGATTGAACGCAGAGAGGGAAAGATAAATGAAAATGGCTAATGGTGTAGGCTCAGTCTACAAGCTATCGGGGAACAGGAGAAATCCATATATTGTGCGTAAGACAACAGGTTGGGATATTAATACCAAAACTGGCAAAAGGAAACAGCTGTATGTAACTATCGGATACGCTCCAACAAGAGCAAAAGGACTTGAAATGCTAATGGATTACAATAAAAATCCTTATGACGTTGAAGCGTCGAAGATTACATTTGCTGAGGTTTATGAGAAATGGTCTGCGGAAAAATTTCCCACTATATCAGAATCCAATAAAAAAGGATATCAGGCATCATACAAGAGCTGCGAAGCTTTGCACAACAGAATATTCAAGGAACTGAAATTGACTGATTTACAGGGGATTATAGACCATTGTGGTAAGAATTATCCAACTCTTCGTAAACTAAAAGTTCTGCTTAATCAGATGTATGAGTATGCTATGAAGTATGAGATTTGCACCAAGGACTACTCTCAATATGTTGATATTCTGAAATTCAAGGATAAGAATCCTAATAAGACGGATCGTACGCCTTTCAACGCTGATGAAATTAACGCTTTGTGGGTGCAGAAAGATAATATCTATGCTCAGATAGTGCTTATGCTCATTTACAGCGGTGTGAGAGTATCGGAACTGCTTGACCTGAAGCGCGAGAATGTGCATATTGATGAACACTATTTTGAAGTTGTAGAGAGCAAAACGGAAAGCGGTATTCGTATTGTGCCAATTGCTGATAAGATTTATCCGTTCTTCAAGCAATGGTATGAAAACGGCTGCGAATACTTAATTCATACTTCTGACGGAAAGCATTTCAGTTACCGTAATTATTATGATTCCTATTGGTCACCTGTAATGGAACTAATCGGTTGCTCTCATAAGCCACACGATACCCGTCACACCTGCATCTCGATGATGACCGAGAAGGAAGTATCGCCTACGCTGATAAAGAAAATCGTCGGTCATTCCGGTGCTATGTCGCTTACTGAAAAAGTATATACGCATATTAATGTACAGGAACTATTGAAAGCTATTAATAAGATATAGGTATAAAATTTCATAAAGCATATAGACCATATATAGATAGTTTTATTTCTTCACTTATTATTTAGTAAATGAAGATAGCCGTCAAGAAAAAGATTTCTTGACGGCTATTCATATATAAATAAGGCATTCACCAACCGATGAATGCCTTAAATCTTTGTTAGTTACCCGTTAGTTACGTGTTAGTTACCGTTCGAAATTCACCATATTTCAGACAAACCCAAACCGAACAAAACAACGTAAATACGAGATTTTCGCCAGTATAAAAAGGCGATTTCTTATCTCTTTGAGAATATTTCTTATCGCTTTGAGAACTGAGGAGCACGACGAGCAGCCTTGAGACCGTACTTCTTTCTCTCCTTCATTCTTGGGTCACGAGTGAGGAATCCAGCCTTCTTGAGAGTAGGACGAAGCTCAGCATCGAATTCGAGAAGAGCTCTGGAAAGACCGTGACGGATAGCACCAGCCTGACCTGTTACGCCGCCGCCTGCAACAGTGCAAACGATGTCGAACTTGTCGAGGTTATCAGTAAGAGCGAGGGGCTGACGAACGATAAGCTTGAGAGTCTCAAGACCGAAGTAATCGTCAATACCTCTGCCGTTGATTGTAACATTACCAGTACCGGGGTAGATTCTAACTCTTGCAACGGAGTGCTTTCTTCTGCCAGTTCCGTAGTAGTATTTTACCTTTGATTCGTACATTTAAAGCACCTCCTTAAAGTGTGTAAGCAACGGGCTTCTGAGCCTCGTGCTTATGCTCTGCACCCTTGTAAGCCTTCAGACGCTTAATCTGAGTTCTGCCGAGTGTGTTGTTTGGGAGCATACCGTTTACAGCGATTGTCATAGCTCTGTCAGCCTGATTAGCCATCATGTCCTTGTAAGAAATGGACTTGAGACCGCCAATCCAGCCAGTGTGCCAGTAGTACTTCTTCTGCTCAAGCTTTCTTCCTGTAAGGATAGCCTTATCGCAGTTGATAACGATAACGTGGTCACCGCAGTCAACGTGGGGTGTATAAGTGGGTTTATGCTTGCCTCTGAGAATATGAGCAGCCTTAGCAGCAACTCTACCAAGAGGCTGGCCAGCAGCGTCAAGGATATACCATGTTCTGCTAACTTCAGCAGGTTTTGCCATAGTAGTCATAAAACTTCCTCCTAAAAAATAATACTGAGTCGGATCGTGAAATACACGTCCGATAGCGACAATAAATATTATACACGAAATAGGTGTAAAAGTCAATGGTTTTTTTGAATTTTTTTTAATCTATAACCAACTTTCTCTTTGATTCTCTTTATTTTTCTCGTTTTCTCTCTTGTTCTCATTTTCTGAAAACGGAATTTAGTGACGAAATTTATCCAAAAATCTGCGGATTGATATGTTACTTATGCACAAATGAAATTGAAAGAAAAGTTGCTGTAAAAAAACTCGGTATAATAGAAATAGCCGCACATGAGAACAACGTAGAATCGTTGTTTCTGTGCGGCTATTTTTGAAAGATATTGTGTTTTGGGGAGTTTTTTTACACCCCCCTGCTGTTATTAAAATGCTGTAAGGTAATCGGAGTGTACGTAACCGTTATGTACCACGCCATCGCCGTAGGTGAATTCAACGAAAACGAAACCAAGTTCGTTCGGGTCGGTGAGAACTGACACTTCCTGATATGTGTCGAGAATACAAAGGATAGAGCCGTTATAGTCGCCTGCACTGCGGAAATTACAGCCTATGGGAGAATTTACGTAATGAGTTGTCCTTGCACAGTTAGTATATTTGCCTGTAGGAGGATATGTAGCAATTGTTGTGTGGTGGAGATAAAGCCACTGACCTGTGCTTTCAAGCTGGCAGTAAGCAAATCCGTTTTCAAAATGTGAAACATAGAGCTTTGTGTCAGTGTCGACAATCATGGCTATATTATTGGGGCTAAAAATGGGAGTTGTTCGGCCGTTTGCGCCAATGAGGCTGGAAACAAAGTAAGCTGTGTTTTCAGGCTGTGCAGGAGTGGTGATTGTAGGAACTGTTGTAGTTACTGTGGGAGTGCTTGTAGTTGAAGCTGTAGTTGTAGAGAAAGCGGTTGTTTCAGCTGAAGTTACTAATGTTGAACTGACTGCATTTGTTGTTGTTAAAGCTGTAATAGTCGTCGTAGTTGTAGTAGTTGTAGTCGTAGTTGTAGTAGTTGTAGTAGTTGTTGTTGTTGTCAGAGGTTCAGTATATGGTGTGAGAAATTTGCGTTTTACGTATCCGTCAAATACGCCGTAGGGAGATCTGTAACCTTTTATAAATACCCATTCGCCGGAATTAAGTGAAGGATCACTTTCAAGAACAGTTCCTTTATCAATTGTGCAGAATACATCTCCCTTGGGGTAACGCTTGAGGTCTGCACCATCGGGATTTGTGAGTATCCATTTTGTGTAATTCTCTGTTGATGTATCGTAAGATGGAGCATCGGGATGTGATTCAACAACTGTGGGAGATGTGTAGCCGTCCAGCATGGTGAGGCAGTATCCAATTATTCTGTCATCATTAAATGTATACTCATTATATGCAACTTTGTCGCCTTCTCCGTTGCCTTCGATAGTATAAATTAATCCGTTGAGGGAATCAACGTAGTAAATAATTCCAATGTGATCTCCATGGTTATCAAGGTATGTATCTGTATCTATAATTATAAGGTCACCTACAGAGGGAGTTCCATTGTTCTTATATACAAACTGTCCTTTTGATTCATAATAATCTCTGAAGCCGAAAAGACCAGCCTGTGCATCACAATAAGAAGTTTTTGGAAAATAATTCTGAAGATTTGCACGGTATGCGACATAATAGACAAACATAGCACACCAGTCGCATACTGTACCCCAGTAGTTTGTCACTTCGTTGGGACGATTTCCGATATAGTCCAGCTTTAAAGCAGTATCGACAAATAACTGAGTGTTTGAGACAGCCGAAGCTTTTTTGTATTCTTGTTTATATACTGGTGTAATGGAAGATATTGCAAGAACAGTTGAAAGAATGGTACTAATTACAATTTTGATGTTTTTTTTCATGATAAAATCTCCTTAATATTTGATGTTGATTGTGGACAATAATTATGTTAAAATAAACTGTAGGAAAAATGCGCAAAAAACAGTTACTTTTGTGCGTATGTTACTAAAAGTTTTTATACTAACATGATTTTATGTCATTAATACCATTATACAACTTTTTTTATATAAAATCAAGTATATTTTGCATAAAACTTATTCGCATTTTTAAATTTTTTTGTAGAAAGATAAATGAAATATCTAAAATAGGTATTTTTTGATAATATATTTGCAAATGTTTTAATTTAAACTGAATAATTATACAAAACCCAAGTGTGTTTATTATGCGAAATGACAAATTGAGATTTTTGTGCAACAAAATAGCCTTTCAGTGACACTATATTATTGAAGCAACAAAATCTCATGAGAAATATATATAAGGATGTGAAAACTATGAACAATGATTTTACTGAAGATGTGAAACTTGCAAGAAAGGGAGATTCCGAAGCTTTTTCACGCCTTTACAGTATTGTATATAAAGATTTGTACCGCATTGCCCTGTACAGTCTAAGAAATTCTCACGATGCCTGCGATGTTGTGAGCGATACCGTTCTGGACGCTTTCTGCTCTATTGGCAGTCTCAGGGATGAAGCAGCTTTCCGCCTGTGGATAATGCGGATTCTCTCTGCTAAAATCAAACGGAAACAGCGTGATTATTTCACCGACATTGTGGAACTAACCGAAGAAACCGAGCCTGCTGTGGAATTCAACTGCGAGAAAACAGAGCTGAAACACGCCATGGACGCTCTTGAACCACGTTCAAGGCTTATACTTTCAATGTCAGTGCTGGAGGGGTACACAAGCGGCGAAATAGCGGATATATGCGGAATAAAGGCGAATACCGTCCGTTCCGTACTTATGAGAACGAAAAAGAAACTGCGTATGCTGATTGAAGATTGACGGAGGTTGTATTATGAACCATAATGATGATAAAGTTAAAGATTTACTGGAAAATGTGGAGATTCCCGATGAAATTTCTCCCGAAAATATGAAAAAAATGCTTGATGAAAAAGCTCCTGCAAAGAAGCGTTCCGGCATATCCATGGCTGGACGTGTAACTGCCGCAGCTGTCGCCTGTGCAGTGTTAGTTGGTGCAGCTGTGGGAACATCTGGACTTATCAGCCGTGACAGAAAAGGCGGTGAAAAATGCGTACAGCCTGTTGAAACAGAAATTCCCATTGAAACGGTTACAATTCCCACATCTTCTGCAGTTATGGCAGAGGGTGCATATATGAACGGTGCGGAGTCTTATGAGCAGGTGTACAAGCTTGTAGAAAAGGCTTCAAAGGCTATGGATGATTACAGATACAGTATAAACGGCGGAATTTATTTTGATGATGTAAAGCTTGAAAGTGCTGTTGAAAGTATGGAGTATGGCTCTGATATAGAATCTGAAGCTCCTGCGGTAGATGGGGCAGCTGGGGCGCTGCAGGAGGAAGAACCGCAGTTTGTGGTAAAGGGAGAGGAATCTGAAAATATTGAAGAAGAAATTCCCGAAGAAGAAACAAAGAAGGATTACTCTGATACATACAATCAGGAGGAAAACGTTCTTGAAGCCGATATAGTGAAAACAGACGGCGAGCGTATATATTATATATACAACGATTATTTTGATGAAGTCTATTTTGACAGTGCAAGAAAATCCTATACAGAGGATATTTCTTCCCGTATGAATATTGCGGCAGTCGAGGACGGTATCTTCACTGAAACCTATACTCTCGAATTTGACGAGGGAGCTGCCTATCAGCAGGAAGGCTGGAAAACTGATGTAAATGTCAGGGATATGTACATCTATAATGGTATGCTTGCAGTTGTGGGAAATATCTATTCCTACTGTGACAACTATACAATGTACGGCGAAGATTATGAAGGGGAATTTTTCTATGATGAAGAAAGTATGACTTTTGTATCTTTTTACACACAGGAGAATCAGCCCCAGCTTATCGGTACATATACTCAGGAGGGCAATTACAGTGATGTGAGAATTGCTCCTGACGGATATATGTACCTTATGACAGCATATAACACAGGTAATTTTTCAGAAATTGACGGTGCAGATGACATTGACGGATATGTTCCGAAATGCGGAACTGATAACTTAGAGTATATTTCTGCCTGTGATATACTGCTCCCTGAAGATGACCTTGACAATTATGAATATATGAGTTATACTGTAATTGGAAGTATTGATCTTACGGTGAACGGTGAGTTTTCTCCCTGCGAGACAAAGGCTTTGGCAGGCTACAGCGGTGAGCTTTATGCCTCTGCTGATAATCTCTACACCATGACGGGATATTCCGATACAGATATTACACGTATAGCTATCGGCGGCGGACAGATTATCCCCGAAGCCAGCGGAACTGTTGAAGGATATGTCAAGGACCAGTTTTCACTCAGTGAGTATAACGGTTTTCTCCGTGTGGCAGCCACTATAAATAAGTGGGATGACAACAGTAATTTCATCAAGGATGCCCTGAATATACCTTCGGAGAGCTATCATATTCATGAAAACATCGTTTATGTTCTTGATATGGATATGAATATGGTAGGAGAAGTAGGCGGATTCGGTAAGGATGAGGATATAAAATCCGTCAGCTTTAGCGGTGATATGGGATATGTAGTAACATACGAGCAGACTGACCCTCTCTTTGCAATTGACCTTACAGACCCGGAAAATCCTTTTATTACAGACGATTTTGAGATTCTCGGCTACAGCACATATATGCAGCAGTGGGACGAGGGGCTTCTTCTCGGCTTCGGTGCGGACGCTGATGAATACGGCAGAGAAAACGGCGTAAAGCTTGTCATGTTTGACAACTATGACCCTTATGATTTAAAGGAAGTGGGACTGTATCCCATTAACGGCAGTGATAACTGCTATATCAGCTCACAGGCTATGTGGGAGAGAAAGGCTCTGCTGATTGCTCCCGAAAAGAATCTCATCGGAGTTCCCGTATTTGTAAATAATTACGGCGAAGAAGGCTTCGGCTATGAGGATAAATATATGTTCTTCTCGTATGAGTATGGCGAATTTATCTTCAAGGGAGAACTGAATCATGATATGGACGAGATGGTTTCAGTTAATCTTGACCGTGCCCTGTATATCGGGGATTATGTCTATGCATTGTCGGGAAATTGCTTTATTTCAGCGGATATTGAAACACTCACTGAGACAGATCGCTTCTATTTTGATTAAACTCAGGTGATACTATGAAAAAAATTATTGCTGCAATACCCATTGCAGTTATAGCAGCCGTTCTTCTGACAGGCTGCGGCGGAGAAGATGTGTACGTGCCGGATAGTATCGGTATTGACGAAGCAAGACAGGAGCAGAGGGTAACTCTGCCTAAAAGAAAGCCTGTAACAATTCCTGCTGCGGTGACAACGGAGGTTGCTGCGGAGACAACATATATAATGGAAACTGCGGCGGATGTTACTTCGGAAGCAGTTGAAACTGTCGAAACAACAGCAGCGACGGAAACGGAAATTCCCGAAGAAGCAGGAGAAAATCCCGTGACAGAAACTGAAACAACAGCCGCAGAAGCAACGGAGCTCTATTATCTGGAGGGCACTGTTTACCGCACAGAAAAGGGAGAAGTCCTCATAAATGAAGTAGATATGGATTTGATAAACGTAAGCTTTTCGGAAAATTCGTATATAGACTCCCTGAAAGTGGGGGATAAGGTGCTGATTACCTATGACGGAAAGCTTGCAGAAACATATCCCATGAGAGCAAAGGGGTATAGTCTTGAAGTGACGGAAAAGGCAAAATACAGCTATAAAATCCACGAATTTGAATGTGACAACGAGGCGGTAGAGGAAGGCTTTTCCATACTCATTCCCGAAAACTGGACAATAAAGCAGATTGATTATCCTACAGAGGGCGACTTCACAGACTGGGGATTCAGATTGATTCCGCAGGGTGAAAACAACGGTCTGGATATAAGCTGGCACAGTTCATTTTCTGTACGTGAGGCATTTGATGTAAAGCATGATGTGGTGAACAGAAAAGAAGCAAGGGTGTACAGTCTTGATGGAAAATGGCGATTCTGCGACTTTGATAATGGGTATATAGCAGCAAATAATTTCTACGGTACTGATTTATATGACAAGTACGAGGCGGATTTTGATTTTATTCTTGAAACCATTAATTTTAGTTAATTTTTCGGAGGAATTATGTCAGAAGTATTTACAAGAACAGAAATGCTCCTCGGTACAGAGGGTATGGATCGGCTGAAATCCGCACGTATAGCCATTTTCGGTATAGGCGGAGTAGGCGGATATACAGCAGAAGCCCTTGCTCGTTCAGGTGTAGGAGCACTTGACCTTATCGACAATGACAAGGTAAGTGAATCGAATCTGAACCGCCAGATAATCGCCCTGAGGAGCACCATAGGCAAATATAAGACGGAAGTTGCGAAAGCTCGCATAAGCGATATAAACCCTGAATGTACTGTTACAGCGCACAATATATTCTTTATGCCGGAAACGGCGGATTCTCTTGATTTTACGCAGTATGACTATGTTGTAGACGCAATTGACACTATAACGGGAAAAATTGAGATTATCATGAGAGCGAAATCCGCAGGTGTACCTGTGATAAGTTCCATGGGAGCAGGAAATAAGCTTGATCCTACGGCATTTGAGGTTGCGGATATATACAAGACCTCCGTCTGCCCTCTCGCAAGGGTTATACGTCGTGAGATGAAAAAGCGTGGCGTTGATTCTCTGAAAGTGGTATATTCACGTGAGGAGGCGATTTCCCCGAAAATAAGCGGAATTACTCAGCCCTCAGGGAAACCTGTGGCAGGGTCATGCGCTTTTGTACCATCGGTGGCAGGATTGATTATTGCAGGAGAGGTTGTAAAGGATCTGATTAATTTGAAATAATTTAAGGCGGCAGAAAAACTGCCGCCTTATTGTTATTTATTATACTCAAAAATTTTAAGTTCAGTTTCCTCAACAGCTTTCTGAATGAGTGGCTCAAAATCAAAGCTATTCTGTGCCTTTTCCACATCTTCAAGACGAGGGCGAACCTTTGGATGCTTGGGAGTAAATACTGTACAGCAGTCCTCATAAGGCTCGATAGATGTTTCAAATGTGTCTATTTTACGTGCAATTTCAATAATCTCTGTCTTATCCATACCAACGCAGGGACGAAGAACGGGAATTCTGCAAGCTGCATCGGTACAAGCCATAGCAGCCATAGTCTGACTTGCAACCTGTCCAACACTTTCGCCTGTGATAAGTGCAAGGCAGTTCTTCTTTTCGGCTATTCTCTGGGCAATTTCCATCATAAGACGGCGCATTATAATTGTGAAGAATTCTTCGGGGCAATTGTCCTTGATAGCCTCCTGAATTTCTGTGAATGGAACGCAGAAAAAGGCTATATCTCCGCAGTAATCCGTCAATTTTTCGCAGAGTGTTTCAACTTTCATGAGGGCTCTGTCCGATGTATAAGGGGGGCTTACATAGTGGATAGCTGAAATATGGATTCCTCTTTTTGCCATCATCCAGCCAGCAACGGGACTGTCGATTCCGCCTGAGAGAAGCAGCATAGCCTTTCCGCTGCATCCGACAGGGAGACCGCCTGCGCCACGGATATTCTCCGCGTGAACATAAGCGTTAGTGTCACGAACCTCAACAGTTACCGTAACTTCGGGATTCTTCACATCAACGGTGAGATGAGGAAACTTTTCAATGAGAATACCTCCCAATTCTGCGCAGATTTCAGGAGATTTCATAGCAAAAGCCTTATCTGAACGCTTTGCATTTACCTTGAAAGTTTTTGCACAGCTGAATACATCTTCCAGATATTCAACTGCCTTAGCGGAAATGTCGCTGAAATCCTTTTCGCAGACGCAGGCACGGCAAAGAGCTGCAATGCCAAAAATTTTTCCAACACGGTCAACTACTTCCTCTAAATCGACGTTTTCATCAAGAGGGTTGATATATGTTGTGGACTGGGCGGAAGTCAGTTCAAATTTTCCAAGATTCTTTATGCGTCTTTTGATATTCTTTTTGAGCATATCCTCAAAACTGCGTTTATTCAGACCTTTCAGCGCCATTTCGCCGAATTTTACAAGTACAACTTCTTTCATTTTCATTCTCCTATTATCAAATTCAGAATTATGGATTAAGAATTGTTGTATGCAACATAAAATTTCGTATGAATTCTTAATTCTTAATTCTTAATTAAAATTTATCCTCTTACGGAGTTAATTCCCTCATGGAGTTTTTCCGCAAATATTTTAATTTCTTCCACGGTTGTGTCCTCGCAGAAACTGACACGGAGCGCACTATCGGCGGATTTCCCGTGTATGCCGAACTGTCCTAAAACTCCGCTTTGCTGTCCCTTTGAGCAGGCTGAACCACTGCTTACGTAAATTCCGAAGCTTTCAAGGTAGTGGAGTATTATTTCAGACCGCTTGCCTGCCGCAGACAGATTCACAATGTAGGGCGAGCTGTCCTCAGGGGAATTTACAGTAACTCCGTCTATTCCCGATACTGCGTCAACCAGAGCATTTTTCAGCTCCGCTGCATGGTCATAGCGTGAAGCAATTGTAGGACGCAGACTTTCAACCGCCGCACCAAATCCGCATATAAGCGGAACGCTTTCAGTGCCTGAGCGTATGCCTTTTTCCTGCTTTCCTCCTGTGACAAGAGGAAGAACACGGATTCCCTTCTTTATGTACAGTGCGCCAACGCCTTTCGGTGCATGAACCTTGTGTCCGCTAAGAGAAATCAAGTCCGCATTGAGCGTTTTTGCAGAAATATTCAGTTTCATGAATGCCTGTACGCAGTCGCTGTGGGTTATAATTTCAGGGAATTTCCGTTTTACTGTGGCAAAAGTTTCCTTGACAGGCAGAATATGTCCCGTTTCGTTGTTGACTTGCATCATAGTCAGCAGGACAGTATTATCATCGCAGGCATTAAGAAAATCCACAGGATAGAACTTTCCGTCCCCACGGGGAGATACACGGACTATCTCAAATCCGCTTTTTTCCATAGCGGTGAGAGTTTCGTCAACAGAAGCGTGTTCAACGGAAGATGCCACGATTTTACGCCGTTTTCTGCCGTATGCGGCACAAGCTCCACGAATAGCAAGGTTACTGCTTTCTGTTGCGCCAGATGTGAAAATTATATTTGAGCTGTCTGCCCCCAGAGCCGAAGCTATAATTTTTCTTGCCTTGTCCATGGCAAGCTGTGCGTCAAGTCCTGCACGATGCAGAGAGGAAGGATTTCCGAAATTCTCTGTCATCATCTCTGTAACCGCCGCAATTGCCGCTTCGCAGGGCTTTGTGGTTGCGGCATTGTCTAAATATATCATTTTTCCTCCCAAACAGAATAATCTTATACATTTATCTGCACGGACACAGCACGCTGTGCCCCTACAATAAGTCTATCTTATTTATTATAGCATATATTTTGTGATAATGCTATAGGTGAGGGATATTTTTAAATATGTTATACAAATAACAAAGGCATTGCGGTGATGCAATGCCTTTGAGAATAAATTTACTCTACAACTTTTTTGAAAGCAGAAATTATATATTCCACTTCTTCCAATCCGTTATTTTTTGTAAGTCCGATAGTGGTAGAGCCGACAACCTTTTCATTTGTATCGAAAGAAAGCAGTTCATCCAAGCTCATATCCGAGTAAAAACTAAACTCATCAACAAATTTGTCTATCTGCTTACGTTTGTTTTCTTCGGTAGCATAAAGAAAAGCCAAACCCTGTGTCATTGATAAATACGGGTGCTTTCTTATAGCGTCAGAATTTACCTGACCGCCAAAGCCGAATCTGTCACACTTGAATATATTACGCAAAATCATTTCGATTTCTACGGCATATCCTTGTGCTTTCATAAGTTGATTTTGAATCTGTTCATTATTCATTTTAAAACCTCCATATCTTTGCAATTATTTATCATAATGATATGCATACATATTATTAGTAATTAAATTCTAAATATTATTTCGAATTTTCAACTCTTTTAAATCATCATTATTGCATCAGAAAATGTTTCAAAATAATAGTTATTATTATCTTGAATAATATAAATTTCTTCAAATAAAACAAATATTTCATAACAGATATTTTTAGATGTTTCAACACAATCTTTGTATATATGACTGTAATGACTTTCGCATAATTTTTCTCCTGTTTCAACAACTTTAGTAGAAAATAAATCATAATCACAAAAATAAATATATCCTATATCTTCTGAAATTGTACTACATTTCAATTTTTCAAATCGTTGCGTTATTTCATCATCGTCATCGTCAATTTGAGCATTGAAATAATCAATTTGATTTGTTATAATGCCAATGTGTGATTTCCGCACTTCCTTTGCTTCTTCTATTTTACCAACCATTATAAGAACTTGTACTAAGTTATTCACAATAGTAAAATATGTTACTTCTAAATCTCTACTCAAATTTATCGTATTAATTAATTCATCCCATTCCAACAACTGG
>JAFXAJ010000026.1 GCA_017517145.1 Ruminococcus sp. | reverse complement strand
TGTTACATACGCTCTCGCCGTCGATGAAGCTCTGAGGATGCTCCTTAGCGTCACGGCACTCAGACTTGTATGTTCTGTTCATAAGTGTCCAGCCGGGCTGACCGGGGATAGCATAGTTAACTGCTTCTGTCATCTCAAATGTGATGCCAGCAGGAAGGGGCTCAGCAACCTCGAATACAAGTGTTGCAGCCTTGTGACCGTTAGACTCTACATAGAAGTCCATGTATGTATCCTTAGTAGGATCGTACTTAACCTCTGCACCCTTAACGATGAAGTCAGCCTGAACGTCACCGGAAGATGATCCAGGCTTTGTTGTTGTAGGTGCGCCAGGAGTTGATACGGGAACTGTTGTTGTTGCAGGAGCCTTTGTTGTTGTTGCAGGAGCCTTTGTTGTTGTTGTTGCGGGAGGTGTTGTAGCAGAAGGTGTACCCTCGATTGTGAATGTGATACCCTTAGCTGTGATGTTACCATCAGAAATTCTGTAAACACCGCCGCCCTCGTTGCTCTCGATCATTGTAGCGTTGATAAGGGGGAATGCAGGATCAGGAACCATATCGATGAAATCGATTGTGTATGTACCTGCAGGTGTGCCCTTAGCAAAGTTTACATCGAATACATAGCAGGGATAAGCGTCAGATGTAGCACCTGTCCACTCATAACCGCCTGTAACAGGTCTGGTCCAAACGAATGAACCCCAAGCTGTTGTCCAGTTCTGAGAATTCTGCTTGTTAGCAAGGTTACATACATACTCACCGGAAGCATTGAAACGAGCACCGTTTCTGCCAGATGTCATTGTACCAGCGAAACCAACGATCTTGCTGTACTCGTATGTCTTGCCAGCCTTATCTGTTACAGTAACAGGTGAAGAGAAGAACTCATCGTTGGGCTTGTAAGGAACACGCTCGTCGTGACCAAATGTAACGTACTTGTTGGAAGCATCGCCGTCCTTGGAAGATACACCGAAAGACATACGGATTGTCTTAGTGTCGTTAACCTTCTCACCGAAGTAAACGCCAACGGGGATTGTAACATCGCCTGCAGCGATGTCTGCTGCGGAAATAGTAGTGCTTACTGCACTGCCGTCCTTAGCTGTAAAGGGTCTGAGTTCAATAGTCTTTGAAGCCTCAGCAGCAACTGTACTAAAAGGAACTGCTGAACCTACTAATGATGCAACCATCGCAACTGCGGATGCTGCAGAAATAAATTTCTTCATTTGTAATAATTCCTTTCTTTTAGGCCTTAGCCTATTAATAACTTATAGTTTGGGTTTGTATTCCATTGTAAGGGGGACAAATCAGATAATCCTTAGAACTGGCAGGTAATTAAAGCTTATCAATAACCTTAGCATCGAGCAGCTGGATCTGTACAGCATCTGCTGCTGTGATTCCTGCGGGCTCAATAACATCAGCATTAAGTTCACCCTGAGGTGTCAGACCGAACTCGTCTTTATTACCCATAGCCTGAAGAATTGACGTTGAATCAGCAATAGAAACTACGCCATCGCAGTTTGCATCGCCCTTGAGTGTTACTCCAGAAGGATTCTGGATTGAACCTGATGTACCTACTGTTACAGTACCTGTAACAACCTTGACATCGTAGGAAACCTTCTCGCCATTCTTGAGATAACCACAGTCAATAGACTCGTTTGAAACGCCTGAACTTGTATTTGTCATGCGCTTTACGGGAACTATCTTGATCTCAGACTTTGCGCCGTCCTTAGCATTTGAAGCAACTTTGCCCTTAACAGTACACAGAACGCCCTCGCCTTTAAGCCAGTACTTTGAATCGTCAAGGGAAGTTGACCACATTACGCTGGCAAAGCCCTCATCGTTCTCTAAGAAACTGTTAAAATTAGGAAGCATTGACGCTGACGGATCAGCTGAGCCTACACCATTTTCTGTAAGCGGACCTTCAGTGATTTCTTCTATTGAAATTACTGAGTTGTCGTACTCAATGGAAAAACTGCAGCCTCTGATACCTGTTTCAGGTATATCAGCCAGTGTCACCTCCACTTCAAATGCCTCACCTGCCTTTGCTGTTGCGCTTCCGGCAATAATCTGCACTGTCTCACCGGCAGCTACAGCGGGAATGAGTGAGCATACGGAAAGTGAAAGCATTGCTGCTGCCATAGTTCCGATGACTATCTTTTTTGTCTTCATGTTTTTTCCTCCTTCTTCATTTAATGTTATATAACAAGGAACATACGCCCCTTTATTATATCGTGTCTTACACCGGCATTCTGTAAATGCCCATAGATACCGGACTCTGTTCAGTCCTGTGCATCATGAACAAACATGGTTCTTCACATTAAACGCAGCATCAGCATAAGACGCATCACACTGCCGTGATGAGATGTTACTCCCAAATTCTATATTTATTCATGATTTTATTATATATCAACTCTTTGAAAAAGTAAATAGGTTTATTTCGTTTTTGGTATTTTAAATAAACCAACTATATGCTTTTTGCACAGTTTGCACAATCAGTTTAAGTTGGATTTTTCGCTAATTAAGCCGTTTGTGAACGTTTTGTGAATTAATTTTGCTACTTATCAAGCTTCTGAAATTCCTTCGGAATCGCATTATCAATTATCTCATTCAGAACGTCATAACTGAAGTAATTGTACGTTCCGGCAGGCACTGCATAGGGGATTCCGTGTGCCGCCGCCATCTCCGGAGTATACTTGCTATAGGGGTATACTGCAAGGTTTGCGTAATCCCCAACTTCATAATGTATGATATTCGGAATTACACCAACATCCTCCAGTCTGACTTCACCTGTAGCACCGTCAACGACTATATCAAAATCAGGCATTTCGCCCACAAGATTGAAATTATCTGTCTGACAGCATATAAAATTACCCATGGAATAGAACACAAAACCCTTTGTACCGTCCTCACGCTCTATCCATTCCATAGTTTCCGCTGTGTGGGTATGTGCACCAAGAATTACATCTGCCCCCCAGTTTACCATCTGATTAGCAAGAGCGATTCTGTCCTCAGAAACGAGGGTTGTATCCTCTGCGCCCCAGTGTGCCGCAACTATAACGACATCGGCAATTTCATTTGCCTCCTTTATCTGGCGCTCTATTACATCTGTTTCGTGATTCATCACCACTCTGAGAGGCGAATCATAGGGAATTTCAAAGCCATTGAGATGCTCCGCATAAGAAAGGAAAGCGATTTTCACGCCGTTCACCTCACGGACACGGATATTATTGGAATCCTCCTCGTTAAGATAAGCACCCAGCACCGTCAGGTCATGAGATGCTGCTTTTTCGTTCCAGAAATTAATTGATTCAATTGTAGCTGATGCGCCGAAATCAAGCAAATGATTATTTGCCATTGTGAAAACATCAAAGCCGAGGTCGATTACAGCGTCCGCAACCTCAGGAGGAGAGTTAAACAGCAGTGCACCGCCGTTTGCACCTCTTACTTCATTGCTCTGACTGATGATTGTTTCCTGATTGAGAATAGCAAGGTCAGCACCCTCAATAAGATATTTCACAGGCTCATAAAGGGGCTTGAAGTTGTAGTTTTCACCTGGTCCTGCATGTTTTTCTGCATTTTTGTATACCGAATAGTGAATCAAGTTATCACCGGCAGCAATAACATGAACTCGCTTGTCCTCGGGTACAGGCTCTGTAGGCGGCTCCGTGGTAGGAGGCTCTGTAGGCGTTTCCGTTACGACTGTCGGCTGCATTGGCTGAGTATTGTCCCCCATCTGACCGACAACTCGTGTTGAACAGCTTGTAAAAGCTGCTGCTGCAAATAACACCGTCGCTGCTGTACAAAATTTTCTGAACATCATTAAAACATATCTCCTTTGCCGCATAAGACAACGGATGTCTATAACGCAGAGTATGCCTGACAGCAATCTCCTCTATTCGTTTTTATTATATCACATCCGTATTATTTTTGCAATTGTCAAATTGCACTTTCTACTGATTTTTTATGCTTTATTTTTGATAGATTCTATCATTTCGCAATATTGCGTTATTTTCAGCCATTCGTCATATTTAACGAATTTTTTAACTGATTTTTGTGCAATATGTTTCTTTGCAGTTCAGCAAACTCATCAGCCAGCTTTTCCGCCTCCTCATAGGAAGCTAAAGTATAGCATCTGCCACGGAATTTAGCTGAACCGTAATAGCCATTCATGTACCATGCGGCGTGTTTTCTTGCCTCATGTATAGCGTATTCCTCTGTTTTCTTGCTGTTTTCAAGCATAAGTCGGATATGGCGGAGCATAATCTGCATTTTCTCCTCAACTGTCGGCGGAGTATATGCCCTGCCCTCCAGTGCCGCCCTTATTTCCTCGAAAATAAATGGGTTTCCATAGCTTCCTCTGCCCACCATGACTAAGTCACAGCCTGTTTCACGGTACATCCGCAGACAGCTTTTGCCGTCGGTTACATCACCGTTGCCGATTACAGGAATTTTCACTGCATCCTTTACCGCTTTTATGACGCTGTAATCCGCTGTTCCGCTGTAGAACTGGTCACGGGTTCTGCCATGTACTGCAACAGCCGCTGCACCTGCGTATTCCACCGCTTTCGCCATTTCCATCGCATTGAGAGTATCAGCTGACCAGCCGCTTCTTATCTTCACAGTAACAGGCACATTTCCTGCCGCTTTTACAGCTGCTTCGGTGATTTCTGCTGCAAGGACAGGATTTCTCATAAGAGCCGAACCTGCTCCTGTATTCACAACTTTAGGCACAGGGCAGCCCATATTTATATCAATAATATCAGGATTGTACTCAAGGACAATTTTAACAGCTTCCGCCATGAAATCAGGCTCGCTGCCGAAAAGCTGGATTCCCATAGGACGCTCGCCCTCTGTTATGGTACACAGCTCGGCGGTTTTTTTGTCGCTGTAGCAAATTCCCTTAGCAGAAACCATTTCGCTTACCGTATACGCCGCACCATATTCACGGCACATCAGGCGGTATGACTTGTCCGCTACCCCTGCCATTGGAGCTAACGCCGCCGACTGCTCCAGCGTTACATTTCCGATTTTTATGTTATTCATTTGACTTATTTTCGTCTTTCTTTCTGAATACAAAGAGCTTACTCAGAAGATAATTTGACACGAATATAATAACCTGACTTGCAAATGTTATAATTGTCTGACTGACATTGAAAATATCGCAGAAAACAAAGAATATCAGCCATTCCATGGCAAGAGTCGCAAGTCTTGCGCCGTAAAACGAAACAAATACGCTGAAAAACTCTTTTTTCCCCTTTGTTTCATTCTTGAAAACATATTTTTTGTTGGTGAAAAATGCAAATGTTACAGCACATATCCATGAAAATACAACTCCTGCTGTATTTTCCCAGTTAGGTGTTCCGGGAACAAGAACAAAAAGTTTAAGCTTTGTTACTATCGAAACAACGGTAGTAAGACCGCCAAACACGAGATACAGCCATTTTTCTTCATATTTGTAATAAATATCCTGCAATTTTTTCGGAAGTATTCCCACGCAGGCTTTAATAAATTTTTCCATTTTAAAATTCCTTTCAAAATAATAGCATATTTATTATACCAATTCTGCTTTGTTTTTTCAAGTGTATTTTGGAAAAAAATATACTTCCTGCAATTTATTGTGTATTTTTAACAAAAAGAATAACCGTTCCAGTTTTATCTGAAACGGTTATTCTCTGCTATACTTATTGTTCATTTCTTTTTCCATTTATTTCTTCCCTATGATGCAATTATACTCCATTTGACGGTATATTGCAATAACAGCATTATTTCAGCAAAAATACAATTTGGTTACAATCATGACAAAATTTCTTCACATTTCAAAAAAACAGCTATTTTCTGCCCCTTTTTTAGATAGTTTGTCTATTTGTGCCACTGTAAATATTTTCTTTGTCGTTTTCAGCATTTTCTGCATAGAATATATTATACGGCTACGGCGGCTTACGGTTCTGTGTATCCGCCTGTATCTCTGAACAGCGGCTGATGTCTATAATGCACCGGTGCTGCCCGTGAGCAGCTGTACAGATATACTTCCGTTTTATATATACCTCAGGGACAGCTGAATCAATGCTGTCCCCTTTTTTTCATCTCGCTGTATTTCCGCTTCGTAGCAAGACCGCCTCTGATATGGCGTTCCTGCTTGTTTATTTCCAGTATATCCTTTACCTGCGAAAAAAGTGCAGGATTTTCTTTTTTCAGTCTCTCGCTTACATCCTTATGCACTGTGCTCTTGGATATTCCGAATTTTTTCGCCGCTGAACGCACTGTAGCTTTATTCTCAATTATGTATTGCCCCAGCATAACTGCTCTTTGTGCAGGATGTTCTCTCAATCCGATCACTCCCTTTTCCCATATTCTGCGGACAGTAATGTATATGCAGACTAAAAAGGGATAATTCGGAAATTAGTAACAAAAAGCACCGTACAGTTTCATTCCTGTACGGTGTCACTTTAATTCTGATGCCTTACAACTCCGTACTCGTCATCAAGACGGAAATAGGGGCAGGCGTAGTTTGTTCCCGATAAAAATCGGCACATCTCGTCCTCGTCAAGGTTTATCATACACACATAGCAGTCATAATCCTCATCATAGACGTAATTTGTACACATTTCGCAATTTGTAGCTTTGTTCATATTTCTCGTTCCTTATGTAAAATTGCGGCATGGATTTTATACCGCATATATATTATATACTATTTCTTTCAATTTTGCAAGTCTCCCTCTCCATTCAGAAACGGAAGTTCTGCCGTACCGTCTTTGAGAAACTGTCCCAGAACCGTGACTATTCCACACTTCTCAGTAACACCTTTTTCTTCGGCTTTTGCCAGCACATCGGCAATTTCCTCTGCTTTACGATTTTTCAGAACTTCCATGCCGTTTTCTGCTTCCGCTATCCTGCACGACGGGGATACCTTCCACTGCCGGAGCATATACTCAATTACGCCCTTTTTATCGCAATCGCTCAATATCACAAGCTCTGTATGCCCTGTGAATATTTCTTTTCCTACAGCAAGCTCTGCCGCTGACTCAGCGGACTCAAGACTGTCCGCTTCTACAGATATGACTTTTTCGTCAAGATAAAATGAAAAAGTTACTTTTCCGCTGTCTACTGCTGCTGCCCTGACATACGCTGTTTCATTTACATCTGCACCTGTACTGCACCCTGTCAGAAATATACACATAGCTGCAAGAAATAATTTCTTCATACCCTCATTTTCCTTTTTATAAAATATATTATGGGAATTATAATCATTCCGCCTGTCGCTGCAACTGCTGTAATCATACCGCTACTGCCCCATATTGCGCCCAAAACCGCCATTATTCCCAATGCTGCACTGCATCTATATCGTTTTATAAACGGAAAAATCTCCCCTGTGAGATATTCTGCCGCCGATGCCTGCACAGCTATGGAATATACGGCAAATACAGTAAAAACTATAAGAAAAAGTGAATCTATCCGCTGTACAGAAAAGGGCTGTGTCAGCTGTGCCGCTGATACTATTGGAAATTCCGTAATCTCCATTATTCCGCCGCAGACAAAAACTCCTGTTATAAGAATAACTGACGCTATTACAGCCTTTACGATAAAATATCCTATGGCTGTCCGTGGAATATTATCCTTTACAAATCCAAGCATGACCGTAAACCCTGCCAAGCCGCCGCTTAAACCAAATCCTTTTGCCAGCTCAGAAAAAAATCCTGTGGATTCAACTGTTGTGATATTTTCAGCATCTCCGTGAAATATCGCTGATACCACCACAACCGCCAGACAGACAACACCCAGTGCTGCCGCTATTACCGCTGAACGTGACATTGCCCTTATACCCGATGAGGAAATATACACGCATACAACCGCTATCAACACCGTTGTTATGATATTTCCCAATTTTCCAAAGCTTTCAAAGGGAACAAATACAAGCTTTCCAGCGCTCATAAGCATGGAAAAAAGTGAGCCTCCCCATAGTATTATCCCGAAAAGCAGAAGTATTTCCCCTATTTTTCCGCAGTAATCAAGAGTTCCCCTGTTTTTGTACATGACTATCAGCGGAATAGCAATAATCAGCTGTAATATACTGCCGATTCCGAAGCCTGCCGCCGTTGCTGCTGATATTCCTCCGCCAAGACAGAACAGCACAAAGACATCGTTTATCAGCATCAGCGAACATAACTGAAATGATGTTATTTTATTACTCATGATATTCCTCCACGGTGAAATTCCTGTTCTGCATTTTCCGAAATCCCATGCGAAACAGGGTATCCCCCATTCCCTTTGAAGAAAATGGCGAAATAGGCGCTGTAAAGGGAAATCCGTAATCCTCTGTGCCGCATATATTCGTCAGAACCGCACAGGCAAGTATGCTTATACCGAAAAATCCAAGTATTCCTCCCGCAGCAAGAAATGCAAATCTCAGTACAGTTATTTGCGGATTAAGGTCAGGCACTACAAGTCCGCCCAGCACAGATAATGCTGTTATCGTCAGCAGAGGTGTGCTGACAAGTCCTGACTTTACCGCCGCATCGCCTATTATAAGTCCGCTTATTATGCTCACTGCACCGCCTACAGGCTTCGGCAGGCGCACTCCTGCTTCACGTATAACTTCGTACATTATAAGCACGATAAACGTCTCTGTAAGCAGGGAAAGTGGCGCATTTTCTTCCTCCTCTGCAAGAAGCATAAGCAGCGTACTATTGAGCAGTTCGGGATGATACATAACTATCGCCGTATACACCGCAGGCAGCAAAAAAGACAGCACAAAGGCTCCGTAGCGAATCCAACGGAGAAATATTGCGTAAAAGGGCTTATGTGCGTAATCGTCAATTGTATGAAAACTCTCGCATAACAGACGAGGAATTATTATTCCATAAGGCACACCGTCCACAAGTATAACTGCCCGTCCCTCAATAAGCTTGGAGCATATCACATCAGGTCGCTCCGTCAGTCCTGTACTGCTGAAAAGTTCAAAGCTCTTTTTTTCAACAAACGGACGGACATATCCTGTTGAAAGTATGGTTTCCAAATCTATTTCATCAAGAGATTTCATTATACGGTCAAGAAGTCTCGGCGGTACTCTGTCTTTCATGTAGCAAAGGCATATTTCTGTGTTGGAGCTGCTCCCCTTTGTCATCATCTTCATAACAAGCTCCGGAGTTTTTAATCTCCGCCTTATAAGCGACATATTGGTGCGTATTGTCTCGGAAAATCCCTCGTGACTGCCGAGAATATTGCCTTCTCCTGAGGGCTCCTGCACTCCCCTTGTGGAAAATCCCTGTACGCCGAATGCAAGGGCGCTATCTGCTCCCTCTGCGATGAAAACCGCAAATCCCGAATGTATAAGCCGCATCATATCGCCGTAATTCTCTGCTTTGCTTCTGTCGGCTGAAAGAAGCAGATGCGCCTGTATATAGTCAAAAAGTCCCTGTGCATTGGCTTGTTTCGGCAAATCTGTAATGGGAGCAAGCACCATATCAGCCGCCGCCCGTGAAGAAAGCATACCGTCACAGCAAAGAAATGCACATCTGATTCCGCCTGTGACAAATTCATTGACGAGTATATCCGTTGATTGTCCGGTTATTTTTCTGATGTAGTTCAGATTCTGCTGTAAATCAGCAAAAATACGCTGTTTTTTGTAATCGTGCCCTTTCATAATTTCACCTCGTCAATAGTATTTCCATATTTCAAGGGGATATGCAGAAACCCCGACTTCATAAGAAATCGGGGTTTAAGGCAATACCGCACAGAGCTTGTGCGAAAGATGCGAAGTCAGATTTTTCGTCAGATTGTACAAAAAACTTGCAGACATACTGTCGTATGTCAAGAGTTTTTTGTGCAAGATGGCGGAAAATATGCAAACAGATTTCGTGCAAAGCCGTCAGGCGGCTTTGTGCGGTGTTGCCTTAATTATTTCAGTTTTCCCAGTCGTCGCAAAGACGATTGATTGCTTCTGTAAGCTTGCGCATATCCGCATTCGCTCTGCCGTCAGAAAGCTTGATAAGACGGCTAAGACGATCTGCTGCCGATACAAGGTCATTATATGTCGGACTTGTATTTCCGCCCGATTTCTTCTTCTTTGCAAGAGGTACAGGCTTTGCGTCAACTGTAATTTCTCCGGATATAAGGTCAAATTCCGCACCGCTGTAAGGAGCGTATGTATCAGCGCCAAGCTCATCACGAAGTCTCTGTGCAAAACTATCCGCCGAGGGAGCGTCTCCATGCACTATGAAATATTTTTTAACATCGGAAACCGACTTCGCCCACTCAGTAAGTCCTTCTACATCCGCATGACCGCTGACTCCGGGAAGCTGCAAAATCTCAGCAGATACTGTTATGGATTCACCGAAAAGCTTTACATTTTTTGCGCCCTCAACAAGACTTCTTCCAAGTGTGTTAAATGCTTGATAACCTACGAAAAGGACAGTATTCTTTGCCCCCCACAGATTATGTTTAAGGTGATGCTTGATACGTCCTGCTTCACACATACCGCTGGCTGAAATAATTACCTTAGGTCTGGAATCGAAATTTATAGCTTTTGATTCATCGCTTGATACGCTGCGAATCAGCCCGTCAAAAACCAGAGGATTTATACCCTCACGGACATAGCTGATTGCTTCTTCGTCGTAACAGCTCTCACGGTTGTTTATAAATATATTTGTAGCCTCGTTTGCAAGAGGACTATCAACATATACAGGAAATCCGTCATGTCCCTTAATAAGCTTTCCGTCCTTAATCTGACGGATGAAATAAAGCATTTCCTGCGTTCTTCCTACCGCAAATGAGGGTATAATAACATTACCGCCACGGTCAAAGGTACGCTGTAAAACCTCTGCCAGAGCCGTTACATAGTCCGTAGGACGGTTATGTCTGCGGTCACCGTAGGTTGATTCCATGACAACATAATCAGCCTTTTCAACGTACTGCGGATCTCTGATAAGAGGTTGGTCTGTATTTCCGATGTCTCCCGAAAATACAATTGAACGTGTTTCACCATTTTCGGTCATAGTTACCACAATGCTTGACGAACCAAGAAGATGTCCTGCATCACGGAAATAAACGGAAATTCCCTCGCAGATTTCATCTTTCACATCATAGGGATGAGGTACGAAAAGACTTATTGCGCCCACTGCATCATCCATGGTATAAAGAGGCTCGTAGGGCGGATCGCCACGGCGTTTTGCCTTACGACTGCGCCATTCAGCTTCAAATTCCTGTATATGGGCAGAGTCACGAAGCATAACGCTGCAAAGATTTGCCGTTGCTGTTGTGGAGTGAATTTCGCCTTTGAATCCCCCTGCAAACAGGAGAGGAAGCAAACCTGAATGGTCAATGTGTGCGTGAGTGAGAAGAACGAAATCAATATCCCCCGGAGCAACAGGAATCTGAGTATTTTCAAATAAATCCTCCCCCTGCTGCATACCGAAATCTACAAGAAATTTCTTTCCGCAGGCTTCAACATAGGTACAGCTGCCTGTAACCTCATGAGTTGCGCCGATAAACATCATTTTCATAATAAATAGCACCGCCTTTGATTATATATTTTTGCTTTTGTTTAATTATAACACATTTCGCATTATTTGTCTATAGATTTTTATATTTTATAAGATGAAAATTTTGTGACAGTTAAAAAAAACGATGCTGCATATTTTATTATTCGTCCTTGACGTATTCAAAAATATCTCCGGGTTGACAGTCAAATATACGACATATATTATTCATTGTCTCAAAACGTATACCCTTCATTTTGCCCGTTTTAAGATTAGAGAGGTTTACATTGGTCATTTCAAGCTTTGCCGCCAACTCGTTTACCGACATTTTACGGTCAGCCATAAGTCGGTCAAGTCTGATGATTATTCCCATTTGCTCCCTCCTTATGCTATTGTATCAAGTTCGTCCTGTACCTTTGAGCCGTAGCGGAGAAGTTCAAGAAACATAACAATTATTAACCCACCTATCATAAGTCCGAAACCAAAGCCTTCCCATTCAACCGTGTCAGTTCCATTAAGTCTGAATTTGCAGGAATTTGAAATAAGACTGCCTAAAAAACCGCCATGAGAAATTACTTTTCCCGAGAGCTTAAACGTTTTAATGTTTTTTTCAGAAAACGGATTTCCCTCTTTGCTAATTTTGTAAAGGGATTTCGACATAATAATAAATGAAATTGCAAGAGAAGCAAAACAGACAATTGCACCGAAATACTTGAAAAATACAGTTTCAAACAAATCCCCTGATTTAATAAAATCAAGCAATGGCAAAACTGCACCGATAAGCAGAACAAAAACCGCAAATGCTCCGAATACTACTGTCATACCCTGTGCTGTTTCTTTTAATTTGTTTGTATTTTCTTTCATAATAAATTCCTCCAAAAATAATTTTAATCAGTGTTGATGAATTCATATCGGATTTTCAGCTGTACACTCTGCAAATCCGATACGCTTTACCGGTATGACTATAGTATATCACATCTTTTAAAGTTTGTCAATAGATTTTTAAAGTTTTTCTTTAAATTTCTATATTCTTATTTTAAACACAAAAACAAAAGGCAGATATTCTCCGCCTGATTTCTAACATATACGAAAAACGCTCCCAAAAAGGGAGCGAAAGAAGTGGGCCATTAGGGACTCGAACCCCAGACCGTCCGGTTATGAGCCGGATGCTCTAACCAACTGAGCTAATGGCCCTTAGATATAAATAAACGGAAGTCAAAGCGACTTCCG
>JAFXAJ010000025.1 GCA_017517145.1 Ruminococcus sp. | reverse complement strand
TCGTTTACTTCAACAACGCAGATACGGCAAGCACCGATCTCGTTGATTTCCTTCATATAGCAAAGTGTAGGAATCTCAAAACCTGCAGCGTGAGCAGCCTCAAGGACTGTAGCACCCTTGGGTACGGAGACTTCAACACCATTAACTTTAACTGTGATATTTTCCATTATCTGATCCTCCGCTTATTTCTTGATGATTGCCTTGAACTTACAGGAAGCGATACAAGCACCGCACTTCACGCACTTATCCTTATTGATAGCGTAAGCGGGCTTCTTCTTGCCGGGAGCAGTATAGTCTGTAACGTAGATAGCGTCAGCGGGACACTGTTTAGCGCACATACCGCAGCCGAAGCACTTGTCAGCCTCGATCTCGAAGCTGAGGAGGTCCTTACATACGCCGGCAGGACACTTCTTGTCAACAACGTGAGCGATATACTCATCTCTGAAGAACTTAAGTGTGGAAAGAACAGGGTTAGGAGCTGTCTGACCGAGACCGCAGAGAGAGTTTGTCTTGATGTGGTAGCAGAGTTCTTCGAGCTTGTCGATGTCCTCAAGAGTACCCTTGCCCTTTGTGATGTTGTCAAGAATCTCATACATTCTCTTAGTACCGATACGGCAGGGAGTACACTTACCGCAGGACTCATCAACAGTGAATTCGAGGAAGAACTTAGCAATGTCAACCATACAGTTGTCCTCGTCCATAACGATAAGACCGCCTGAACCCATCATTGAACCGATGCCGATGAGGTTATCGTAGTCAATCGGAATGTCGAAGTGCTCAGCAGGGATACATCCGCCGGAAGGACCGCCTGTCTGTGCAGCCTTGAACTTCTTGCCATTAGGGATACCGCCGCCGATTTCTTCGATAACAGTACGGAGTGAAGTACCCATAGGAACTTCTACGAGACCTGTATTATTGATCTTACCGCCGAGAGCGAATACCTTAGTACCCTTTGACTTCTCTGTACCGATGCCCTTGAACCAGTCAGCACCGTTGAGGATGATCTGGGGAATGTTAGCGTAAGTCTCAACGTTGTTGAGGATTGTGGGCTTGTTGTAGAGACCCTTTTCAGCAGGGAAAGGAGGTCTGGGTCTGGGCTCACCACGGTTGCCTTCGATAGAAGTCATAAGAGCAGTTTCCTCACCGCAAACGAAAGCACCAGCACCGAGACGGAGGTCGATGTCGAAATCGAAGCCTGTGCCGAAGATGTCCTTACCGAGCATACCAGCTTCACGAGCCTGCTGAATAGCGATGTTAAGACGCTCAACAGCGATGGGATACTCAGCACGAACATAAACGTAACCCTGATTAGCTCCGATAGCGTAACCAGCGATTGTCATAGCTTCAAGGAGAACGTGGGGGTCGCCCTCAAGGATAGAACGATCCATGAATGCACCCGGGTCACCCTCGTCAGCGTTACAGCAAACGTACTTGATGTCAGCGTCGGGAACGATAGTTCTTGCAAGCTTCCACTTCATACCTGTGGGGAATCCGCCGCCGCCACGGCCACGGAGACCGGAGTCGAGGATAGTCTGGATAACGTCCTCAGGAGTCATTTCCTTGAGAACCTTGCCGAGAGCAGCATAACCGTCACGGCCAACATACTCGTCGATACACTCAGGATTGATAACACCGCAGTTTCTGAGAGCAACACGCATCTGCTTGTTGTAGAATGATGTTTCCTCAAGTGACTTGATGTTATCGCCGTCAACAGTTTCCTCATAGAGGAATTCCTTAACAGGATTTCCGCCGATGAGATGCTCGTCAACGATACGAGTAACCTCGTCAAGCTCTACACGTGAGTAGAAAGAGCCCTCAGGGTAAACGATGAGGATAGGTCCTCTTTCGCAAAGACCGAAACAACCTGTCTTAACGATCTGAACCTTATCTGTGAGTCCCTTTGCAGCGAATTCCTCTTCAAGCTTAGCGATAAGCTTAGGGGAACCGGAAGAAGTACAGCCTGTACCGCCGCACACGAGAACGTGTCTTTCATATTTTGAAGAAGCGTTGCCATGAGTTCTGAGAGCGACTTCGCCCACCATAGATTCTCTGACAGCCTTGAGTTCTTCAAGAGTCTTCATAAAGTTAACCTCCTAACAGTTATGTATATTATGCGTTATACTTTTCGATAATCTTGTCAACATCGTCAACAGTGAGACGGCCGTAAACGTCCTCGTTTACAGTGAGAACGGGAGCGAGACCGCAAGCGCCTATGCAGCGGCAAGCCTCCAGAGAAAATTTACCGTCGGGAGTACATTCTCCACCGGCGATTCCGAGCTTTTCCTGAAGCTTGTCATAGATGTCGCCTGCGCCCTTAACGTAGCAAGCAGTACCGAGACAAACAGAAATTGTGTATTCGCACTTGGGATAGAGAGAGAACTGAGCGTAGAAAGTTACAACGCCGTAGATTTTCTCCATGGGAATACCGGTGTTATCGGAAATAATCTTCTGAACCTCGATAGGAAGGTATCCGTAGATTTCCTGAGCCTTCTGAAGAATGGGCATGAGAGCGCCCTGTGTGTCCTTTTTCTCGGCAATAAATGCGAGAAGCTGAGCTTCCTGCTCCTTAGTACCCTTGAAGGGGACTGTAGCTTTAGCTGAATTCATGTAAGATGAACCTCCTTTTTACTTGTTCCGCAGACAGCAGAATCTGCGGCGGACATTATTATGTGAAATAAATAACAATGTTTTAGTTGAGACATTCCTATTCAGACACATATCTCCTGAATATTATAACATATTATAAGAAAAATTGCTATCTCTTTTTTGTACTAATTCGATACACCTTTATTGTGCACAATTTACAAAAAATAATGTTGAAATTAGTTAGTGTTATCTAACAGTATAAATATGGAAATGTTTAAGCAGACCATGGAAAATAATACGTTCACAGCCGTGAAAATAAATGACAGAAAACGTTAAATAACAAAGAAAAAATATATTAATAATTAGTGAATTAGTAAAAATAGAATGTTTTTATAAATAATCTAAAATACGTCGGATTTTTCGGCAAAATGAATGAGTTTAAGATAAAATGTTATAAGATTAAAACAAAATACATATTATAAAAAAATTCACATTCTGAATCTTTGAAAAACCATTGACAACAGTGTTTTTTTGTTGTATATTTATATCAAGCTATAGAGAAATAATTTGTTATGATAGTTTTGAGAATTTAAGCTGTCGTGAAGTATTAGCACATTTTACGGCAGCCGTATCTTTTTTGAAAGGAGACAGCAGATGAATTTACCAAATGACCCTGCTATATTGCTCAGTTATATAAATACAAAGCTTCGTGATGAATACCCAAGTCTTGAAGAACTGTGCAGCAGTCTCTGTGTTTCAAAAGAGGAAATTGAAAAAAAACTCGTCACAATAGGTTATGCGTATAGCGAAGAAACAAATTCATTTAAATAAGGTATGATACGCAAGGTATCAGAATGTGAGGGAAAAAATGAACAGTACAATTAAAAAGACAATTGCGGCTTTATCTGCCGCAGTAGTATCCGTCTGCGGATGCGTCGGAAGCTTTAACGGACTTGCAGCAGATGAAACTGCTCCCAAAGAGGTTGAGGTAGTATTCGATTTCGTTATGGACGAAAGCTCCATTATTCCGGGCTACAGAACAGACGGCGAAAAGGCAAGTATTGCTGATTTTGCTTCATACAAAATCAATGCTGGCGAGCTTGCAAAAATTCCGCTGGGAAATTTCAGAACAGATACACATAATATGAGCGGCTGGACAGTAGACGGCTTCTATGGTCTTTACTGCGGCGAAACATATTCTATTCCCGAAGATTACGCAGAGGATAAGCTGGTTTTCAAGGCTGTATGGTACGATAAGAATGATACAAGCAAAACAAGCTTTTCATATAATCTCGAATTTGAAGGTCAGCCTGTTGAAAGACCTGATTGGCTCAAGGATGAGACCGCCGTTCCCGGTATGATTTTCGAACCTAACTACACAATGATAAAGGGCGACGGATTCCTTTCAAGCGGACTTACAGACGGCGAGAATATATACAAAATTGGTACAAAATTTGTTGTTACCGATAAAGATATGGTATTTACTCCCGTATGGCGCAAAGAGATATTCATTACATATTTAGCAGGTGATGTTGACCGTCTTAACGGTAACTCAACATATAAATTTGACAAGCTTGAAGGCGGTAAGGATGAGCTTGCAGGCGCTGACCGTTTTTCAAGAACAGGATTCAACATTTCAGGCTGGCTTTCAGACCTTGACGGTACAGTATACAAGCCCGGTCAGACTATTGAAATTCCCGGCGAGGATATGACACTCACTGCTGTATGGGAACCCAGAAGTTATGTTGTTGTTTTCATCACAGGCGAGGGCGGAACTCCTGTTAAAGTAAACGGCAAGACAGATGAAACTATTATATGTCCCGAGCCCGGTCATACTGTTGCAGGCAAGTCATTTGCAGGCTGGAAAGACAATGAAGGAAATATTCACGCTGTTGGCGATGAGTATGTAATTCCCGGTGCACTTCCCGGACTTGGTATTTCCCTGAAGGGTGTATGGGTAGAAGGCGAAGCACCTGTTGTTACAACAACAGCTCCCGCAGTAACAACTACTACTGCGACAACTACAACAGCTGCAACTACAACTACAGTTACTACAACAGGAGCAATTGGTGATAATTCAATAGAATTTACTGATGTTATTGCTGAAATAAATAAAAATTATATTGCTTTTGAAGAAAACGGCAAATATAATTTCTCATCGGCAGGTATGCTTCCTGATAAGCTTGACGGACTTAAAGCAGGTGATACTGTTTCCATAGGCTTCTGGTATACTGAAACAGAAACAGGAAGAACCATAAATTATATTTCTTATGCTGATGTTGTTGGCTCAGCTGCAACCACAACTACAGTAACTTCCACAGAGCCTACAGTAACTACAACTACTACACCTAACGGCGAAACAAAGACAGTTGCAGGCGACGCTAACTGTGACGGCAAGGTAACAATTGCAGATGCTACAGCAATTCTTCAGGCAATCGGAAATGCTGATGAATACTCTCTCACAGAACAGGGCACAGCAAATGCAGATGTTGACGGTAAGGAAGGTATATCTGCTGCGGATGCACTGGCAATTCAGCAGTATGATGCAAAGATAGTAGATACACTTCCCGTAAAGTAAATAATATCAAAGGGCGGATAATTCCGCCCTTTCAGACTGTCGAAAAAGTTAAAGAAAGATATTTTTTAGGGGACGCTCTCTCTTGCAGAGCGTCCCCTCTTTTCAAACAGTCCGCAGGACTGTTTGAAAATTCACCCCTTGCAGGGCGCTTGAACGCTATGCGGGACGCTGTCCCACACCCTGCCAGAGGCTTTACTCGCCTGTCGGCTCAGACATTGCTTCTGCTTCGCAGAGGTGTCCACTGGACACCCGCAACCTCTGGACTCCGCCAAAGGGCAGTGCCCTTTGGAATCCCACC
>JAFXAJ010000024.1 GCA_017517145.1 Ruminococcus sp. | reverse complement strand
TATACCCTGTTTTCAACAGTTTTGCACTTTTTCAATTTTTATATTTAAAAAAAGTCCGAGTGGACCGTTTCCATGGCCCACTCGGACTTTTGGTTTCACTTTTTTTACAGCGCCAATATAAGCTAATAGCTAAAGGCTAATCGCTGCACAGCGAAGCTGTGCTTAATTACGCATTACGAGTGATTTGTTATTGTCACCTCTGAGAACAACACGTCTGATTTTTCCGCTGATAGTCTTTGGAAGTTCGTCCATAAACTCAACAATTCGAGGATACTTATAAGGCGCTGTATGCTCCTTGACATAAGTCTGGATTTCCTTTTTCAGCTCGTCTGTGCCTACTGTACCCTTTGTAAGAACAATAGATGCCTTTACAACCTGCCCTCTTACTGGGTCAGGTGCAGCACTTACACCACATTCAAGTACGTAGGGAAGCTCCATGATAACGCTTTCAATTTCAAAAGGTCCTATACGATAGCCGGATGATTTGATAACATCGTCAACTCGTCCGACATACCAGAAATATCCGTCCTCATCTTTCCAAGCTGTATCGCCTGTGTGATAAAGACCATTGTACCATACTTCCTTTGTCTTTTCTTCAGCATTATAATATCCTGTAAAAAGTCCGGGAGGCACATTTTTATCAACACGAACAACAATTTCTCCTGTTTCACCGGGTTTTACAGAATTACCGTCCTCGTCAACTATATCAACATCATACTGCACATTAGGTTTACCCATTGAACCGGGGCGTGCTGTCATGCCTACAAAATTTCCGATAACAAGGGTAGTTTCTGTCTGTCCGAATCCCTCCATAAGCTTTACGCCTGTATGTTTCAGGAACTGATTATATACTTCAGGATTGAGCGCTTCACCTGCAACTGTAGCATATTTTATGCTGCTAAGGTCGTATTTCCCTAAATCTTCCTTGATAAAGAAACGGAACATTGTAGGAGGTGCGCAGAACGTTGTTATATTATACTTTTTGAACATGGGAAGTATCTTTGCCGCATCAAAACGGTCAAAGTCATACACAAAGATACAAGTTTCGCTGAGCCACTGTCCGTAGAGCTTGCCCCACATAGCTTTTCCCCAGCCTGTATCTGAGATTGTGAAATGTATGCCATTAGGATCAACATTATGCCAGTAACGTGCTGTAACAAAGTGACCGAGACCGTACAAATGGCAATGTGTGGCAATTTTTGGATTTCCCGTTGTACCTGATGTGAAATACATAAGGCTTGGCTCTTTGCCGCAGGAAAGCTCTCTGGGATCTGTAGGACGCTCAAAAACATCACTGCAACCCTTGATACCATCATTGAAATTGAACCAGCCGTCACGCTCGCCGTTTACAATCATCTTAATGAGCTTGATGCCGATTTCCTCCTCAGCAAGGTCAACCTGCTCTGTTACTCCGTCATCAGCTGTACATACGATAGCCTTTACACTTGCAGCCTCAAAACGGTACTCAAAGTCATGCTTTACCAGCTGATGCGTAGCGGGAATTACTACAGCACCTATCTTGTGGAGAGCAAGAATCGAGAACCAGAACTGATAATGTCTTTTGAGGACAAGCATAACCTTGTCGCCCTTCTTTATACCCATAGAACGGAAATAGTTTGCCGTCATATTGGAGTATTTCTTAATATCTGCGAATGTGAACCGCTTATCGCTTAAATCCTCTGCAACATAGATAAGAGCTTCCTTGTCGGGATTCTTCTCTGCAAGGGCATCTACAATATCAAAGGCAAAATTGAAATTTTCCGTATTCTTGAAAGTGATATTCTTCATCTCGCCGTTCTCGCCTGTTTCAACCTCTACAAACTTATCAGCAACAGGATTTTCTACCTTTGCAAGGTCAAAGTTTGTAACACCGGGGAGAATTACAGGTTCAAGGTGCTGAATAGCTCTCTGGGGAGCATTTGCACCGAATACAACAGCATAGAATTTACATTCCTGACCGCCTACTGCCCACTCGTCATGAGGCTCAGAGCTGTCATAATAAATAGAGTCACCCTCGTTGAGTATCTCGATATTGTCACCAACCTGAACTTTAAGCTGACCGCTGATAACAATATCCATTTCCTGTCCCTCATGAGTATGAGGATGAGGAACTCTGTACTTCTCATCAACATAAGGAATAGTCACAAGGAAAGGTTCACCGATTTTGTTCTTGAAGTTAGGGGCAAGTCTCATATAACTAAGGCCTGTTCTTCTTGCAATGGGATGTCCCTGACCTGCTCTTGTAATGTCAAAGCTGTTTATACGAGGAGATTCACCCTCCATAAGCTCAGTGATTTCCACACCGCAGGCATTTGCAAATTTATAGATAAATGTGAAACTGAAATCCTTTGCGCCGCCTTCGTATGCGAGGTATTCATATTCAGAAACGCCGCATTTTTCAGCCATTTCTTCGGGAGTAAAGCCCACCGACTCACGAGTCAGTCTGATTCGCTCGGCTACCTCTCTTATCTTAAACTCGGGATTCATATCATTCATAAAGCCTACTCCTTTCATCTGTAGGGTACCTGAATCAAAAAATTATGCAGCCGCAGCTGCGTGTCTGGTTTAAAGCGCAAAAGCGCCATATTAGTGCCTATATACAATTAATTATACCATATTTTTGCAAAAAAGTCAATAGCCGGATTGTTAACACTCGTTGTTACAGGTATATAAAAATTCAATATATTTTTGTAAATAAGCAACACAATTACGACTGTGCTATTCCATTCTGTATATTACATTTTGTATATATTTTTCTTGTGCAAAATGCAGAAAACAGTTGTGCAAAGTGACGAAAGCAGCCAAAACCCCTTTATTTTTCCGCAAATATGTGGTAGAATAAAGATAGATTAAGGAACACGAAGTTCCTAAAAGTTAAACAGTATGTATATTAACAATACTAATTCGGAGGTGTCTTTTATGTTAAGTCGCATTAAAAATTCTTTATCAAAGGTCATTGGTTTACTCACCGCAGCGATACTGATTGTTACTCTGGTATCTTTCCCCGGCAGCAAGACAAGTGCTGAAAATATTCCCGACAGCAAGCTTAATGAAATGGCAGCTCAGGTCGGATTCCTCGTTAATACTTTCAGACTTGAAAACGGCCTGCCTCCTGTTTACGTTCTGCCTTATCTCCACGACGTTGCAAGAGTTCGTTCAAGAGAATGTATCGAAACTTTCAAAGATCTGGAAATGGCAAGAAACCATTTAAGACCTGACGGTTCTAAGTTTTCAACAGCAGTTGACCGCAACATGGTTGCGTGGAATACTATTTTTGAGAACTGTGCAGCAGCTGCATCAACTCCCGAAGCCGCTATGGAAGGCTGGAAGCAGTCCAAGGAGGGTCACAGAGAAGCAATGCTTCACCCCAATCTCACTCACATGGGTATAGGCGTAGCTTACGAACAGAACAGCGATTACAAATATTACTGGGTACTTGTTTTAGTTTCCACAAAAGACCATTATGCTAATGAGTATATTCCCAGAGAACACGACATAGTTCCCGACGGCGAAGGCGATATTACAGGCGATTCCACTGTTGATACATACGATTATCTGTCTCTCTCCGATTATATCTACAAGAGAAGCCAGAATATCCCCGTTTACTTCAACGAAGAACAGCTCAAGGTTGCCGATTGTTTCAGAGATGGTCTTATCACCGAATCCGATGCCAAGGTGCTTGTGCGCTACATACTCGGCGAATACGAAACGCTTCCTTACGTATTCTGATTAAAAATCAAGACATAATTCGTTCCTCCTATCATAATTAAAGTTTCCATACTCAAGGAAACATCGGACGGATGAGAAGCACATCTTCTCATCCGCCTGAAACCTACTAAGATTTTTACTTTTTCATAATTTACCTCTTTTCTAAAAAACCGTCCACGTAACAATGTGGGCGGTTTTTACTTATTGAACCAGATAAAAAAGGCGGACTTGTCGTCCGCCCTCATGTTTATGCTTTTACCGTTTCAGGTAATTTATCAATAAGTTTTGCGTCAAGTCTCTGGATAGAAAGCGCATCAGCCGCTGTTACACCATCTCCGGGATTGCAGCAGTCAGCATTTGTAAGTCCCTGTGCTGTAAGACTGTATTCGTCAGAATTTCCTATTGACTGGAGAATTGCTGTAGAATCTGCAATTGTTACCTTGCCGTCACAGTTAGCATCACCAATAAGTGTTACTGCTGCATCAGGTGCAGTTGTTGTAGGCTCTGTAGGCTTTGCAGGTGCTGTTGTCTGTACAGGAGGCTTTGTGGAAGGCTGTGAAGCTCCGCCTGCTGTATAGAGATCAGCAGGAAGCTCGTCAAGAGTAATACAAAGCTCACTCTCATACATTTCCTTTACTGCTGAAGCATCATTGTAATTATCGCCAGAAATAAAGTTATCCTGTCCGTTGTCGTACCATGTGCAGAAGTAAAGCCATGTTGCTTTCTCTGTTGTGATATTCGCTACACTGGGAATTGTACTGTTTTCCATAATGCCAATCATCTTCTCGCCCTTTGTGTAGTTGTGGAGCGACCAGTAAACATTGCTGTTACAATCGTAGTTAGGGCCGCTTGTAAGTCCGTCATGACGATTATATACTGTGTCATACTTATCAAAACCTACAATATCTACCTTGTCATCGCCTGCATACCACTGCGCAGATTCATCAGACCAAGCATAGAGATTCTGCTCCCAGATAAGGTTGTGGAGTCCATACTCGTTTGTCAGCTTGTCATAGAGGTAATTCCAGAGATTCTTGTATACCTCTGCACCCTCCTGTGACCACCAGAACCATGCACCCTTACCGTCAGCACCGCCGTTACCCTCAGCTTCGTGGAAAGGTCTCCAGAGAAGGGGTACGTTGTTTTCCTGAAGAATAAGGAACTGCTCTGCAAGGTCCTCGATGCACATATCAAAATACTCGTTTTCCTTTGTGCCTTCTTTGTATGCGTTGGCAACTACAAAATCTGTACCGTTCTTGTATGTACACTCTGTCCAGTCAAGAATATCACCAGGCTCATAGCTTGCAAAATCTGTAGGAATATTTATGTGCCAGCAAGCAGTTGCAATACCGTTGCGCTCCTTTACCCACTCGATAACACGTGAAGTTGTGCCGTCCTCCCAGCCATAGAGAGGATTGTAGTTCATAAAGTCAAATCCTCTTACTGCGGGATATTTTCCGCCTGAAAGCTCTGCACAGTAGTCAAATTCCTGATCGTAGTAATCGTACTTGTAGTTACGGTTCTGCTCGTTATATGTATATGTTCTCTTTTCATCAGAACAGTGCCAGTAGAACTTGTTTCCGTCCTTATCAACAGCCTCGCTGTCACGGTCAATAACATATTCCTTGCCGTCGCTGTCAATGCACTTATCCTGCGTTGCATCGTAACGGATAGTTGTCTCAACACCATGACCGCCGCCGTAAATTTCCTGCTGTCCTGAGATAATATGCTTTCCGTAAACGCTGTGGAGATAATTCATAAGTGACTTTGTTTCAGCTGTAGCGTCAGGGTCACAGGGAACAGCCGTAGCTGTTGTAACATCAGGGAAAACAGCCTCCGAAATTGTTACTTCATCAATAGCCATATAACCATACTTATTGAGGAAGGAAATTTCGTTTTCGCCAGCTCTGAGACGAACAACACCGAAGTCAATATCTGTCCATTCCTTGTAGTAAGGTACTGTCTTGGAATATTCCACGCCGTTGATAGCAACAGTCTGCATACGTCCATCCTCGTCGAGAATCTGTGCACCTCTTACGTTAAGCTGATACATACCATCTTCAGGAACTGTTACATTGAATGTAAGAGCGTCATTTGTCAGGTAGGCAAAACCCTCTCCCACATATCCGGGAATCTGATTCTCATAAATGGAAGTCCAGAGAGTTGCTCCCTCCAGATCCTCGCCCTGTACCTTGTAGGGGAAAACAGTGTCAGCAGCTGTTACCTGTGACATAACAGGCATTGCAGAAGCTGTCATAGATACCGCAGATACAAATGCAGCACATTTTTTCAGAAACTTATTCATTTTAAAAACCTCCTGTAAATTACAGACTGTCAGCGCCTATACTGACATTATATCATGCTTTAATTATAAAGCATTTCACATAAATTTACAAGTAGTTTTTATTAAAAAAAGCTTAAACACTTAAATTTCGTAATATTGCACAAAATCCGTAGAAAATTCCTGTTATCAAGAACATTTCAGCACTTCAAATCTTCTTAAATAATTAAAAGTCCTTGAATAAATCAAGGACTTTTAATTAATTCATATTGTATTCAGATTACTGTGCCAGCGCCTTTTTCAGCCATACATCAGCTATATCAAGCGCCTCGTAAAGTCCGCACTCACGAACTGCATTCTTTACTACTGCATTTACGGGATTCGGCTCGTTTGTATCAAGCTGAACCACACGAACCTTGGATACCATCTGCTCGCCTTCAACTTCCTTCTTGGCGAGAATCTGTATCCATATAACGTAGGGGTCAGACATATATCCGTAATATATCTGATCTTCGCATCTTACAAGAGGATAGCCCTTGTAGGTAGAAAATTTTCCGTTCATACCTTACCTCCGTTTCAGGATAGGGCAAAGCCGCCCTTTATTTCCATGTTGTCTTGAATTCTGTATCGGATTTGAGATTTTCCGCATTTTCAATCATTGTTTCTACGTATGATTTTGATATATTGAACTTGCTTTCACCGTCTGCTACTACAAGCGCCTGCATGGAGGACTTTTCATAAAATTCAAATTTCATTGTCTTATCCATATAGCTGTCAGTAAAATCCAGTACAGCCATAGGTTCGCCCTTGGGAATATCCTCACCCAGCGCAAAGCTTTCAGCGTCTGCCTTGATAAGGAATCCGTAAAACTCTCTGTAACGCTCCGAATCAAATTCTTCGCCGTTAAGAGTCGTTCTGAAATTCTTTGATGTAAGCTTCTCAGTTTCTTCCTCAGTCTCAATCTTCTCGATTTCAAAATCGTAGGATTTTCCGCCGCATTCAAGAGAAAGCTCTGGAATATTCCATACATAAGAAGCAATAAAGATACTGGACGCAATATCAACAGGTTCAACTGTTATCCACGGCACATCTTCAGCGTCAAGAATGTATATTACCTTTCCGCCCTTTAACATTCCATAACAGCTTTTTCCATCATCATCTGCAAAAGGCTCGCTGAGGAGGAGCTCATAATCATTTCCGTCATCGCACTTCATTGCAACAGTACAGAAAGGCTCTTTCAGTCCAGCCTCGGCTATATCCGATTTCTTGCAGTTGATTGAGTATATGCTGTCAGCAGAAAGTCCGAACATTCCCGTTGTTACATCTGTAGAACGCTCAACTGCAAGATATGCAAAGGTAGGCTCTTTCATAACATGGGAAGATGATGTTCCTCCGCTGTATTCATCGCTCTCGGAGCTTTCATCATACTCCAGAACGATATTTTCCTCCATGTCCTCACGGCTTATGATAAGCTCCTCCACTATGGGATATACATCTGGAGTTTTCAGAACTGTCGTTTCAACAAAGTCCATGAGAGTCTTGCTGTAGTTTGCAATTGCTGAGTTGCGGACAGTAAATACCGTATCAACGCCATCCAGCTTAACATAAGTCACATCGCCCACAGGAGCATTATTTCCTATCAGCATACGGCACTTTGTACCTGATTCATACTCAACATCCACTGTAACAGAGGGATTATCAAGTCCGAATTTCGCAAGGTCAGTACAATTTTCCTCGATTACGTCCTCAGAAGTGAGTCCGTTGGCATTGTTAGCAAGAGTACCTACAAGTGCATCGTTAATGGGAATCCCCTGATAGCCGTCAAGAGTATAAGTAGCGGCATAATTCTCTGTTTTAGTGGATTTCTGCACTACTTTAAGCTCGTCTGTCTTATTTTTTACTTTGACAGTCTTGATAATGCCTTCAAGATCCGCACCTGTTTCGGGGTCAGTGCCTGTTACCTTGTCATCGTGTATAAGAATTTTTATCTGCTGTTCACTTACAGCCTCAGTGGGGGCGGAAGTATCTCCGCCGTCACTGTCAGGCTCAGTCAGCATAAGAGCCGCAGCTCCTCCGCCCAGTACAAGCAGTGCTGCACTGAGACCGATAATACCTTTAACTGAATTTTTCATTTATTCTTTCTCCATAACAGAACACATAAGCCTGTAATACCTATAAGCAGAGGTATTACAATTACAACTATAACAAGTATAAGTCTTGCTCCACCTGAAGTAAGTGAAAGGTTATACTGTGAGAATACCTTTTCAGGAATTACTGCACTTGCTTCCTTGCCTGTTGTGCTATTCATGATGTTCAGCATAACATTTGCATTGTTGTAGGTATTTGCGCTTGAAATAACCATAGAATCAAGCATGAAAGGGCTGCCGATAACAAGAATATCGCTTCCCTGTACCTTAACTCCTGATACTGCTTCCTTACGTGCTTTTACAACAATATTATGAGATTTCTTTTCATCTGAAACCTCGTTGTCCTCAAGAAGGGATACAGAATAAGATGTTGCTGCGGACTTGATAATCTCTGTAACAACAGCCTCGTTGTTCTTGTTGAGAACTGTAATAGGTCTTGCGCTTGGGGCAATAAGAGGAAGTGAATCATTTGCAACTGCACCGGCTGCCTCTGCGTCAACAATTTCAGCAGTAGGAGCATAAGTCATGCCGCCCAGTGCAGCTACACCTGCCTGAACCATGCTGCTGTCATCAATAATCACAGAAGGTTCAATCTGAATTTTCCAGTCAGCAAGGAACTCTGTGATATTGGGAATCTGAGTTGCATAGAGGTTGGGAATATAAATCATATCCTTCTCGTAATTACCCTCATTATAGAGGAAGTCGCTGAGCTTTGTGATAATATCAGGTGTGAAGTCAATAGCGGGAGACGCTACAACTACTACGTCATATTCCTCTGTACTGAGAGCGTCTGTGCCGAGGTCAATTTCAACGCAGTCATAGCCATTCTTTGTCATGAAGTTTTCAAGTGAAGTAGCCACTGCGGAATGTGTCTGGTCGATAATCGGATTGCCGTTTACAGTTGCCACAACAGCTGCTCTTACGGGATTAGCGTCTGTAACAGCCTTGATAGCTGATGTAAGCACACTTTCACCTGCAAATACCATTGTGATATTTGTTGATGTGCTGTTCTGTGAAGGAGTAACCATCTGTGCGACTTCTTCGGGAGTGATGAACTTCACTCTCTCGCCGCATCTTACAACAATACCGCCTTCTGTGATTTCGCCGCTGTAATATTTGTTAAGCTCTGTTACAATATCAGGATTCTTGTTGATGTTCACATAGCTTATGTCGATATTTCCGCCGCCTGCCTTGGCATATACGGAATATTTATCAAGGATTTCAGGAATAATCTCATAAGGACAGTCAACAACCGCACCGTAGTACTGATAGAACATATCCTCATAGTTCAAGCCGATTGCGCTGAAATAATCCTTTGTTGAAGTTACGATAATCTCAACATCCTTGTCGATTCCCTCCAGAACCTCAATGGATTCCTCTGAAATTTCGTGACGGTTGTCGGGAGTCAGGTCAAGCTTCATGGGATAACGCTTTTCCACAAGACCGCATACCACGTTTGCTGCGATTACAACAGCTATGACAAGTACGATAGTGATAGCTGACATTGAGCCGAATTTCAGTTTTTTGAGATTCTTTTTGGGTTTCTCTTTTTCAACAGTCTCAACGGCAGTATCTTTGATTTCTTTTTCTTTCTTGCTCATCTGTGCACTCTCCTTTCTGCATCAACCCCAGCGTCTCTTATCGAGTACTCTTACTGTGAAGAAGTTGAAGAGCACTGATACGCTGATGAAGAATACCACTGTGGAAAGATTGAATACTCCACGGGTAATGTCAAGATACCTTGTGTAGAATGAAGCTGAAAGGATTGCCTTCTGAATGAATTCTACGGGAATATTGCTTGCAAGGGAATCCATAAGGTAGAGTACAAAGAGTACAAACATACCGATAACAGCCGATGCCATCTGGTTCTCTGTAAGAGATGAAATGAAAAGTCCGATAGCTATAAATGCTGCGCCAAGGAAAAGCATTGCAAAATAGTTGCCCAGCAGGGTTGACCATATTACTTCACCGCATACCGCAACGATTATGGAATATACAAATACAATGCTCTCTGCAATAGCAAAAAGTGTAAGTGCTGCAAAATATTTGCCAAGTACAATTGATGTAAGACTTACAGGAGCTGTGAGAAGTCCCTGGTCTGTACGATTTTTCTTTTCTTCACTGAGAAGTCTCATTGTGAGAATAGGTATAAGGAATACTACAATGATGAACATTGAGCTGAACATGGGTGACATATCGGATATACCTGAACCGATTACGCCCAAGGAGAAGAAAAGTCCCGAAAAGAGAGCAAAGCCTGCAAGGAATACATAAGCGATTCCCGATGTGAAGAACGCTCCCATTTCACGTCTGTAAATTGCGCCCATTACTTATTCCCTCCTTTTTTTGATTTCTTGTCTTTTTTCTTAGGAGAATCTTCTTTCTTTTTCTCAGCTTCTGCGGCTTCTTCGGGGGATTCCTCAGCCTCTGCGGGAGTTTTCTCCTCAGCAACGTTATCACTGCCAAAGCTCATATCGTATTCTGAAAGGTCAGGCTTCTTTTCGTCGCTCTTTATTGCTGTAATATCTCCTGTGGTAATCTTCATGAAGATGTCCTCAAGAGTCATGTCTGAAAGCTGCAACATAAGAATATTCCAGCCCTTTTCACGACAGAGATTATTGATGGCACGACGAACATCAACCTCGTCATCAGATTCGATGTCATAGTCATAAATGCCCTTTTCACGCTCCATATCAGCACGTACATACTTGATTCCGTCAATAGCTCTGAGAGCCTCTGCAACTACGGGTTTATCCTCGGTTGTACGTGTAGTGCCCTCAATGCGGACGGTCATTTTATGCTCGTTTGTAAGCTTATTTGCAATTTCTGCGGCAGTACCGTCTGCTGCGATAACACCCTTGTTGATGATAATGATTCTGTCACATACTGCCTGAATCTCAGGGAGAATATGCGAAGAAAGGATAACTGTGTGATTCTTTCCCAGCTTCTTGATAAGTGAACGAATCTCAATAATCTGGCTGGGGTCAAGTCCTACTGTAGGCTCGTCAAGAATAAGCACAGGGGGATTGTTTATCAGCGCCTGAGCAAGTCCAACTCTCTGCTTGTATCCCTTTGAAAGATTGCGGATAAGTCTTTCTCTCACGTGTGAAATCTTACAGAGGTCGCATATCTCTTTAAGATGTGCCTTTCTTGTAAGCTTGCACTTTTTCAGGTCATACATGAAGTTGAGATATGCGTCAACAGTCATGTCCACATAAAGGGGCGGAATTTCAGGAAGATAGCCTATATTTGCCTTTGCTTCAATAGGATTTTCCAGAATATCCACGCCGTTAATGCTTATATGTCCCGAAGTAGATGAAATATAACCGGTCAGCATATTCATTGTTGTTGATTTTCCTGCACCGTTAGGGCCGAGAAATCCGAGAATCTCACCCTTACCTACAGAAAAGCTTATGTCATTTACGGCATTTTTATCGCCGTAACGTTTACATAGGTTTCTGACCTCTATCATTGTGAAGTCCTCCTGTTTTCAATTTATGGGTATTAACCCTTATAAATAATATATTATCTATGTGATAATGCCGTGTTAATGTTACGAATATTGTATGCTTTTTTTACATCTTCTGCTATCTGCTTTTTCAGTTCATCAACAGAGCCGAATTTACGTTCGGGTCGTATGAATTCAAGCAGACGGACCTGTATAGTCCTGCCGTAAATATCTCCCAAAAATCCGCAGATATACGTTTCCGCAAGGGGCATTCCGCCGTAGTTAACTGTTGGTTTCATGCCGATATTCGTCATAGTGGGATAATCCCTGCCGTCTATGGTCACTTCGCCGCCGTATACGCCGAATTTCGGAACAAGCTGATTTTCTCCGAAAAGCTGGTTTGCTGTGGGAAATCCGATAGTTCGACCCAGAGCTGCGCCGTTTACAACTTCCGCTGATACGGCATAAGGCACACCAAGCAGACAATTAGCCTTTGAAATATCCCCCTCAGCAAGAAGACGGCGTATTTTTCCGGAGGATACAATATCTCCGTCAAGAGCAACATCCTCTGCTATACATACCTCAAATCCGTATTTTTCACCGAATTCACGCAGTTCATCTGTACCGCAGGAAGCATTTCTGCCGAAACGGAAATCCCTGCCGCAGCATACAGCTGAAGCATTAAGCTCCCCTGCTATAATTTTTTCCGCAAATTCCTCTCCCGTCATACTGCATAACTCAGCGAATGACGGAGAAAAAACAGATTCAAACCCCAGATTTTCAAGTATACGTCCTTTTTCCTCTGCGGAATAGATGTAACCGCCGCTGCCTGTCGGTTTTTTCAGCACTGAATCAGGCTCAAAGGTAAAAACTACAGGTTTCAGCCCGTTTTCCGCCCTTTTCAGAGCAAGCTCCAATACTCTGCGGTGTCCGAGATGAACGCCGTCAAATAATCCTAAAGCAGCCACAGTTTTTCCAGTCATTTATTTTAACCTCTTATGTCAGATTTTTTGCCACACGGAGTATTCCGTTTTCATGGTCAGCAAATGCCGTGCCGATGAATACGCCGTCGTATCCGTATACGGAATAGGTATCTGCCTCGGCTTTTATATGATGAACCCGTGATATATCCAGCTTTACGCCGTTTTTGTACATCCTTGTCTGCACTTCATTCAGACGAAGCTTAGGCAAGGTTTCAAAAACACGCTCAATGGGCAGTATAAGCTCCTCAAGGCGATTTTCGTCAGCTGCCTGCTGTATCTCCTCCATAGTAAAGCAATCCTCAAGAGTAAATCCCCCCGAAGACGTTCTCACAAGAGAAGTCATTATTCCGCCGCAGCCAAGCTTTTCACCGATGTCGTTTATAATTGTGCGGATGTATGTTCCCTTTCCGCAGTATATCTCCAGTATGCCTTCACGGGTTTCCTCGTTATACTCTGTAAGTTCAAGTCTGTCAACGTGAATCTGCCGTGGAGTACGATCAACCTCGACACCCTGTCTTGCAAGGTCATATAAACGCTGTCCGTTAACCTGAACTGCCGAATACATAGGCGGAAGCTGCATTATATCTCCAACAAAAGAGGGCATAACCCCTTCAAGCGTCTCACGGGTCACAGCCATATCCGTGGAAGTCAGCACTTCCCCTGTAATATCCTGCGTATCAGTTGCCTGTCCAAGCTTAAAACCTGCACGATAGCTTTTTGTATTGTCGGGCATTATATCGCAGGCTTTCGTTGCCGTTCCCACAAATACAGGAAGAACTCCCGTAGCCATGGGATCAAGAGTTCCGCCGTGACCAAGACGACGGATTTTCATGATTCCCCTCAGCTTTGCAATAACGTCAAAGGAAGTGAAGCCCTGCGGCTTATTAACACATATTATTCCATTCATTTCAATGCCTTTTCCACAGCTGCAATAACAGCTGCTTTTGCTGTTTCCACGTCGCCCTTTATTGTACAGCCTGCTGCCTTTGCATGACCGCCGCCGCCCAATGTCTGGCATATTTCAGATACATTAATCTCATCGGCTGAACGGAAAGAGCATTTGAATTCGCCCGGTTCACGTTCACGCATGAGCACGCCGACTTCCGTATCCTCAAGCTGTAAGGTTATGGGAGCAAGCCCCTCCATTTCAGGGGCAGAAATTCCCATATTTTCCATCATATCCATGGTTACAGCCACGATTACAAGCTTTCCGCCGATATAATCCTCCATTAAATCGGAGAATTTGGCTTCAAGAATCATTCTGCCCTTTGTTTTTACTTCAAACATATAGCGGTTTATACGTGCAAAATTTATTTCATTGTAGCAGCGCTTCATTTCAGCGGCTATTTCGTGGGCACGGGGAGTTGTACAATCATACTTGAAACAACCCGAATCGGTAGCTATGCCTGTATACAGACAAGTGGCACAATGGATACTGATATTTACTTCCATGTACTTTGCCAGATTGTATATAACCTCGCAGGCTGCTGTTGCTTTCGGGCGGAGCAGCGTCATTTCAGCATAGTTCTTGTTTGACTCATGATGATCTATACACAGCTGTACTTTACTGCCGTATATCTCCTCATATCTGCCCATAAGCTTTGTATCAGCAATATCAACAGCTATAATTGTCTTGGGCTCAAAGTCCTCGTTTTCAATTCCATCCGTCATAAAACTGTATCGCTGCGGGATTTCATCACTGCACACAACACGGCTTCTTACGCCGAGTTCTGCAAGTATATCCTTCAATCCGTAGCCTGCTCCGATACAGTCTCCGTCAGGGCTCTGGTGGGTTATAATAACTGCATCCTCGCAGTTTCTGAGAAAAGTTTCTGCCTCGCTGTAGCCTATATACATAACATACTCCTTTTAAAGCAAATCGTTGAGCTTTTTGCTTATCTCCGCACCTCTCTCAATAGAAGTATCAGCAACAAATGTAAGCTCAGGGGATTTTCTCATCTGCAAACGGCGGAAAAGCTCACGGCGGATAAATCCTGCCGCACTTTTCAAACCCTGCACCGACTCCTTTGTCTTGTCGATTCCTCCGAGACTTGATACATAAACCTTGCAGGTTGACATATCCCCCGACAAATCGGCTCTCACAATTGTCAGCAGCTTATCAACTCTCGGATCTTTTATATCCCTGAGAATAGCTGTAAGCTCTCTTTTTATATCTTCTGCCATACGGCTGTTTTTATAATTTGCCATAAATTAATCCTCACGGTATTCCTCAACCATGTAAGCTTCGAAAATATCGCCTTCCTTGACATCGCTGAACTTGTCAAGGCTGATTCCGCACTCGTAACCCTCGGCTACTTCCTTAGCGTCATCCTTGAAACGCTTCAGACCTGCAATCTTGTCATCAGCGATGATGATACCGTCACGCACAACACGCACCTGACAATTTCTTACAGCCTTACCGCTGAGCACGTAGCTTCCTGCTACCATACCAACGTTAGAAATCTTGTATACCTGACGAACCTCAATGCGTCCAAGCTCAACGTCACGGAACTTAGGTGCAAGCATACCCTTCATAGCTGTTGTAATTTCTTCGATAGCATCATAGATGATACGATAGAGACGGATGTCAACGCCGTCTCTTGCGGCATTTTCAGCAGCAACAGGATCGGGACGTACATTAAAGCCTACAATAATAGCGTTTGAAGCGCTTGCAAGCATAACGTCGCTTTCCTTAACAGCTCCTACTGCGCCGTGAATAACTCTTACTCTTACTTCGTTATTTGAAAGCTTTTCAAGGGACTGCTTTACAGCTTCAACCGAACCCTGTACGTCTGCCTTGACGATAATAGGAAGCTCCTTGATTTCGCCCTCTGCAATCTGGCTGAACAGGTTGTCGAGAGTTACCTTGCGGTATGCGTTAAACTGCTCCTGCTTTGCCTCATGCTTTCTCTGCTCAACAAGCTCTCTTGCAAGACGCTCATCTTCAACAGCGTTGAAAATATCGCCTGCGCTGGGAACTTCTGCAAGACCTGTAATCTCAACGGGAACAGAAGGACCTGCTGACTTTACAGTTCTGCCCTTATCGTTAGTCATAACACGGACTCTGCCCACTGCTGTACCTGCGATAAGTACATCACCCTGTTTAAGAGTACCATTCTGTACAAGAAGGGTAGCAATAGGACCTCTGCCCTTATCAAGGCGTGCTTCGATAACTGTACCCTTTGCAAGTCTGTCGGGATTAGCCTTCAGATCCTGAACTTCTGCAACGAGAAGTACATTTTCAAGAAGCTCGTCAAAGCCTTCGCCTGTCTTTGCAGATACAGGAACACAGATAATATCTCCGCCCCAATCCTCGCAGACAAGCTCATACTTTGTGAGTTCCTCTTTGATACGCTCAGGGTTTGCACCCTCTTTATCCATCTTGTTTATAGCAACAATTATCTGTAAGCCTGCTGATTTAGCGTGATTGATAGACTCAACAGTCTGAGGCATGATACCGTCATCAGCAGCAACAACAAGGATAGCAATATCTGTGATGTTTGCACCTCTTGCACGCATTGAAGTAAATGCCTCATGTCCGGGAGTATCAAGGAATGTAATCTTCTGACCGTTTACCTTAACCTGATAAGCACCGATATGCTGTGTGATACCGCCTGCCTCTCCGTCGGCAACGTGAGCGTTTCTGATACGGTCAAGAATAGATGTCTTACCGTGGTCAACGTGTCCCATAACAACTACAACGGGACAGCGGGGTTCAAGATTTGTATCGTCGTCATCGCTGTCGTCAATAAGACGTTCCTCAATGGTTACGATAACTTCCTTTTCAACCTTTGCTCCCATTTCCTCTGCAATAAGGGAAGCTGTATCAAAATCAATCTCCTGATTGATTGAAGCCATTACGCCAAGTCCCATGAGCTTCTTGATAACATCTGTAGCTGTAGCTTTAAGACGGACAGCAAGCTCGCCTACAGTAATAGCGTCGGGAATCATAACCTTGAGCTGCTGCTTTCTTGCACGCTCCAGCTCCAGTCTCTTGAGCTTTTCAGCCTCGGATTCCTTCTTGGAGAACTGCTGACGGTTTCTCTGAGCTGACTTCTGATTAATCTTCTGCTTCTTTGAAGAATAATTATCTCCGCCATGCTTTCTGTTTCCGGAAGCCATCTGGTCATATCTTTCGTTATACTTGTCAAGGTCAACATAGCTTCCTCTTGTATCAACTGTACGTCTCTGTGTAGCAGTTGAAGCTGTCTCTGATGAAAAGCTTGTATTGAGCTTTGTAGCTTCGCCTCTTTCACGGGCTTTAGCCTGCTCCTTCTTCTTTTTCTTATCGGAAGGCTTCTTGTCGTTTTTGTTATCCACAGCCTTCACCTCATCCTTTTTTAACTCATCCACAGGCATCTTCTCCTCCTGAACGGGTTTATTTTCGGTTTTACTCTCTTGCTTCTTATCAATCTCAGGGCTGACCTCCTGAGCCGGTTTATTTTCCTTCGCAGTTTCAGCGACAGGCTTTTCCAGTTCAGCCTTTACAGCAGCATCAGCTTTTTTCTCTGCCTCAGGCTTAATTGCGTCCTCTTTTTTCTTGTCTGCCGCAGCTTTATCTGACTTTTTCTTTTCAGGCTCGGCAGCCTTCACGGCTTTTTTCTTCTTTTCGGATTTCGGAGAATCCTTGACTTCTTCTGTAATTTCAGCCTTTGCTTCTTTCACAGGCTCAGGCTTGGGGCTGTTCTTTGTATTGAAGTACTCATCAAGGGTTTTAACCTCATAGAGCTTTGTATGATGTTCAAGAACGGCGTTCATTTCGTCCTCTGTAAGAGATGACGTAGGTTTTTTCTTTGTATCGCCCTTTGAAGCGAAAAAATCAACAAGTTCTTTTGGTGATATGTTAAGATCCTTTGCAGCATCACTTAATTTTATCTTTTTTGCCATAGGCGAAATAACCTCCTTAAATAAGCTGTATTCACAGCGTTGAAAACAATTGTTCGGGCAGCTGAAAGTCATTTTTCGGCAATTCTGAGGAATCCTCCAGCAAAGCCTTTGTCACACACGGCAATTACAGCTGTTTCTTTACCGCAAAGACGCCCTATATCAGCTTTTTCAAGCTCCGTAACAATAACGGGAACGTCATATTTTCCGCAGATAAAGCGAACTTCCTTTACAGTTTTTTCAGAAGCGTCAACAGCAGCAAGCACAGTATAAGCCTTGCCGGTTTCAACAGCTTCCTTTGTACTGTCAAATCCTTTTACAGCCTTGCCGGCCTTAAAACATACAGTCAGCAAGTCAGCTGTTTTCTGTTTCTTTTCTGAGTTCATCAGCCATAACCTCGTATAAACTTTCATCTATTTTACATTTGAGAGATTTCTCAAATCTTTTTGCCTTACGTGCTTTCTCAAAACAATGTACGTCTTTGCAAAGATATGCGCCTCTGCCGTTTTTCTTTCCTGTAAAGTCAATACTAACTTCATTTTCAGAATTTATAACCACACGCATAAGCTCTTTTTTCGGCTTCATTTCATTGCAGCCGAGACACATTCTCATGGGAATTTTTACGGATTTCATACATTTTCCTCAGCTTCGGCAGCATCTTCAGCGGAAGCTTCATCGGCTGTATTCTCCTCTGCTGTTTCAGCAGCTGCTTCTGTTTCCTCGTCAATCACGGGAATTTCATCAACAGGTTCGAGTTTTTCCACCATTTCAGTGATAACCTCAGCAGCCTCGTCAAGAACCTCGTTTGCCTTTGCAAGGAGAGCGTCGGGATAATCCTCTGCAAGCTCCTCAGCAGGTTCACCTGTAGCAGCATTTGTCTGGGGCTTTATGTCAATTTTATAGCCTGTAAGCTTAGCGGCAAGCTTTGCGTTCTGTCCCTTGTTGCCGATAGCAAGTGAAAGCTGATTATTTGGAACAACGGCTGTACAAGTTTTCTCCTCAAGGGAAGTGATAACAGTCTTTACAACCTCAGCAGGAGCAAGTGCCTTTGCAATGAATTCTGCGGGATTTTCGCTCCAGGGAATAATGTCAATCTTTTCGCCGTTAAGTTCATTTACAACAGCTGATATTCTTGAACGCTTAGGACCGATACAAGCACCGATAGCGTCAACGTTCTCATCCTTTGACCATACGGCAATCTTAGTTCTTGAACCTGCCTCACGTGAAATTGACTTTATTTCAACAGTTCCGTCATAAATTTCGGGAACTTCAATCTCAAAGAGTCTCTTTACAAGGTCCTTGTGAGTTCTTGAAATCTTGATTATGGGCTTCTTTGTCTTGTTGGGAATACCTGTGATATACACCTTTATGTCCATTCCCTCTCTGAGAACTTCTCCGGGAATCTGCTCGTGCTTGAACAGGTACAGCTCAGTGCCCTCATACACAACAGTTGCAGTACCTCTGCCGGGCTCAATCTGTGAAACCTTTGCAACGATGCAGTCATGCTCTTTCTGCTCGAACTTATCGAGAATCTGCACACGGTTGATTTCTCTCAGGTCGCCCTTTATTGACTGCTTAGCGGAAAGTGCAGCCATTCTTCCAAGAGTTGAAATATCAATACTCTTGAGTATAGTTCCGCCGATTACTGCATTTGGGTCAATTCTTCTTGCAGTTGCAATATTTATTTCGTTTTCGTCAATAGGCTCATCTTCAATAATTTCCTGCACTATATACATAGCAAATTTTTTAGTAGCAGGGTCAATTTCCACTCTTATTCTGTCCTCACTGTGGGGATATGCTCTCTTTGCTGCTTTAAGCATAGCAGATTTTACCTTTTCAATGAGAAGTTCGGATTCTACACCGTTTTCCTCCTCAAGCAGCTTCAGGGCATCGAAAAAATTATCCATATCAAATTCCTCCAATATATATATTCCTATAATATACAGGTCATCCTTCAGGTTTTCCCTTCAGAAGTTCCCTTTATTCAAAGTCAAACCAGAGTTTTACAAAGGCAATGTCCGCAAAGGGATATTCTGCCGCTGTACCGTCCTCCAGTTCAACTGAAACAGCATTTTTATCTGCACTTCTAAGATATGCGCAGATTTCCTTTTCGCCGTCAACGGCTCTTATAAAACGGATACGCACCTTATCGCCCTCACAGACTTCAAAATGCTCATCCTTTACAAGCTCTCTTTCAAGTCCTGCCGAACCGATTTCAAGCATATAACTTTCCTTGATAGGGTCAACCTCGTCAAGGAGCTTATTTACAGGCTCAGTGACTTTTTCGCAGTCCTCGATAGTGATACCTTCATCGCAGTCGATAAAAATTCTCAGATACCAGCTTGCGCCCTCTTTAACGTAGCAGACATCCCAGAGAAAGTAGCCCAGTTCGTCGGTAATCGGCTTAACGAGGTCATATATTCTCTGTTCTGTTGCACCGAATTTTTTCAGCTTCATCTGTTTCTCCTTTCACATTGCTCCCAACTGACTCCTGATTTTTTTGCATGGGAAGCAATATCAAAACGAAAGACCGGAAGTTTCCGGTCTTTAGCTTACTATGTTATATATTATTATATCACACTATTCTGAAAAAATCAATACCTTTACGGAATTTTTTTCAATTTTACTAAGAGATTATAAAAAACTAAAGGGCAGACAGTGCCCGCCCTTTGTTAATTTAGTTTATGCTGTGAAAACATTTTCATCAAGTGCTGCAACAGGTGTTGTTGCAAATGAAGTTATAAGGTCATTTGTGGTTGTAGCCGCACCGGGTACTACGGGAGTAATCGGCGTAACAGGAACAGTTGTGGTTACAACAGGAACTCCTGCACCGGCTGCAACGTGTACCTTGATTTCTATTTCAATAGAAGGATTATTGTCAAAGCTGAGAATGATGAATGTTTCACCCTGACCTACTCCGACAACATGACCAAGACTGTCAACAGTAGCAATTGACTCATCCATGGACCTCCATACCTCGTTAGCCTCTGATGAACCTGTGGGATAGCCTTTTATGTAAGATATATCCGTACCGCCCACATTGATGAACATTTCTCTCTTTGAAAGAAATACCTGTGAAGCAAGGGGATGTGTTGTAGTTGTTGTAACTGTAGTTATGGGAGCAGTTATAGTTACAAGAGCAGATGTTGTTGTAACCACAGGCTTATTTTTATCTTTGCTCTTGTCGTTATCGTTGGAACAGCCCTTGAAAATGAGCAGGAAAAACATCAAAATGAGAAATGTAATAACTGCAAGCGCACCCATCTGTCTGCGTCTTATCACCTGTCTGGTCACTTTTTTTCTTTTTACCGGTCTGTTTCCTGTGTTGTTGTCCATGTTGAGTTCCTTCCTTCTCTTTATTTCTTTCATTGCAGGTTTCAAGCCTGTTTTATATCTTTTATATTATACCATATTTAAAATTAAATGTCACGTACTTTCAGAAAATTTTACATTTTGACATATTACGCCTTTGTTTTTTGTGTGTTTTTCACAGTTTTCTACAAATTCTTCTGCATTTACAGAAATATCAATAGAGGTTTCCAATATATAGGCTACTTATTTGTAAAATGCAATCATTCTATTGAGAATATCCGCATATCTGGGACAGGTATCCATGGGGAACGAGAATACATAAGCTTCAATTCCCACAACTACGAGAGTATACACACAGCATATTCCCATAACAGCCGTAAACATACGCTTTTTCTGTACATTTTCCGACTTTGTATAAAGCAGGAAAAGCACCATGTATGCGCCGATTACCACCTGCCATGAAAAATCCGCCATATATCTTGCAGAATATCCGCTTTCCCATACAGAACACACAATAACAAAGGGCATTATAATTCCCACAAGTCCGATAACCGTTGCCGCTGATATGCGGTTCTTTTTGTCAGGAATAAGCTTCATTGCCCGTCCGCCGAGGAAGTATCCGAAAATCGGCAGAGCAAGGAATACAATTCCCGAAATTGTCCCCTCGTCCTTGAAGTAGTAGCTGTTTATGCCAAGGAACGAAAAAGGCGCTGATACAAAAGGATAATCGGGTATAAACGCAGGCGGCGCAAAAAGAAAATTGTATATTCCGATGAACATATTGTGAAAATGAAATTCCGTCCTCGTAAAATCGTTGATTGTCAGGGAATATTTTATACCAAATTCAAATATTGAACCGAATCGTGCATAGTTATAGTACATCTGGAATAATCCCAGTGCGCATATAGGCGCAAAAGCACAGAGAAGATATTTTACCTTTTTATTCTGCTTCTTTATGTTCATTATGTAGAACAAACATCCGCATACCGCATACACCGCAAGGGTAGGACGACACATAACCGATAAACCCAGCAAAAGCGATGACAGGAATATTCTCGGCAAATCAGCTTTTTCCCTCTCGAATATCCCCGATGTTATGAAGAAATATGCCGCCGCTGTAAAGGTGAGGAAGCCCGCCGATATTGACATTTCGTAAAACAGCGGTCTGCCTGCTGAATACCATATTCCGCAGGCGGCAAGGATTATTCCCAGTCCCGACAGATATGCTCCGGTGGATATTTCTCTGAACCACTTTTTCACAATTGTCGAATATATCATCGAAAGAAGTATAAGTCCCAGCGATGAAAAAAGCATTACAGCTATATCCTGCGGAAAGAAATATCCTGTAAGCAGGTGATAGGGCAGGAAAAGCAGCAACGGCGCTATACCATAGTAGGAATAATATTTTCCCTCGTAAAAAACATGGTCCCAGAGATAATCTACTTCATCATAAAAACGTGAGCCGTTGTCGTAGGGATTTTCCATGGCAAGCAATTCCTCGGAAGGCTCGCTGAGCAGACTGAACTGTCCGTTCTCAAAGGCAAGCACAAGTTCTTCCGTCACCTGATCACCCTCTGTCAGCCTGAAACGCTCCAAAAACTGCCCCTGCGGAATCTGCTGGAGCACAAGAATTATAACGCAGCATACCGCCAGTATGGTCATCCATATAGCAGCAACACGGCAGAAATATTTATTTTTGCTGTAGCTCATGTTCATAGTGCAAGAGAATATGCAGGCATAGATAAATGTTGCAAGGAGTACGATTATCGCCATTCTAAGAGGCATTATATCAAAGGGAATAGGTCTGTTCAGCTCAATCCCCTTTATAATACAGCTGTCCTTTTCACCGATTCCGGAAAATCTGAAACGTGCGTCGCTTGTGATTCCTGCCAGCTGAACCATAGCGTCCTGTGACTGTACGCTGTCGGCAATAAGCGTGGATTCTATCACTTTAAGACGGTAATAATATCCCGTTTCTTCGGTCATATCCGCAAAGAAATTCACCTGTCTTGCTTTTTCATCAGCAAATTCAACATCAATATGAACCGTACCTATTTTCTTATTTATGTTGTGATAAGAAACGCTTACTTCATCCATGCTGTCAACTGCAATTCCGCCTGTTTCGTAGTCGTAGGTGCAGTTTTCAAACTCTCCCTCCTCAAGAGAAAGAACTGTATTTTCATAATCTCCCGTCATAATTCTGTATGAGGGAAACTGAAAAAAAGTCAGCTCCGCCAGAACTGCTGCAAGCAGAACTTTTCCCATGAAAATCAGAGTCCGTGAAGCATGATTCTTCAGATAGACATACAGCACAAATTCCAGAGCCGCCGCTGCACCCATAATGAAAAATGCTCCCTTAAAGCTGCCGAAATCAAACAGCAGGTCAGCGATACCCGTCAGAACAAGCACCAGCGTCATTCCGTAGGCGAAAAGACGGCGATTTCCGGAAATATCCCTGCGGAAATTCTTAATATATATCGCTGAACATACAGTCAATAAAAGTAAGGCTGCAAAAAAAACAAACCACATATCAAAATCCTTTCACAGCGGATGTACTATCCGTTGTATTTTTTTATTTCATCATTTGCCTTTTCTGTCATATCATCACACATCTGTTCCCAGCTTTCAACTGCTCTTTCACCGTTGAAAAACGCTTCTGTCAGGTTATTCATAACGCCTCTTGTATCATAAGTCAAATCACCTAAGCCGTACATTTTTTCGCCCATACCATAGCCGAAATCAAAATACGGATTCTCCTTTGCTGTTTCAAGATAGCTCTGTACTGCGTCATACTGCTCCTCTGTAACAAAAGGCTTCCACTTGTTATATGCGTCCTTTTCCTTGACGCTGAGAGCTTTTTTCTCAATTTCCTTGTAAGAATCCTCCAGAGCAGCCGTTCTTTCGCACTTCATATATGCCGCAACAGCATCGGGATTCGCTGACCATTTCACAAGCATTTTGGCATCATAATCACAGCTTATATAATACTTGTCACCGTCGGGAATCTTAGGAAACGGCACAACCATAATATCCTTTTTAGCATTTTTTGCATTAGTCATACCCAATGCCCAATCTCCCATAACATAAAACAGTGTGGAATTATCGTTAGGATAAAACTCGTGCCAGTTTGGATTATAAAGATTTTCGTCGGAAATTTTCTTCATAAAATTCTCTGCCGCTGCAATATCCTTATCCTTTATATTATTGGAAAACTTGCCGTTTTCATAGTTCACAGCAGTCTTGCCTGTGGATGCCAGCAAAGCTTCTCCGAAACTGCCGTTAATACCGTATCTGAGCGTGCCTGCTTCGGCATTGGATACGAATTTTCCCATCATATCCATCATAACATCCCAATCCCATTTTCCCTGCTTGTAAAGCTCATAAGGGTCGTCCAGCTTTTCCTTTTTCACAAGCTTACGGCTGTACATTACAAGGTCGGGAGATGAAACAGAATAGGGCATAACGTAGTGAGAACCGTCAAATTCAAGCTCCTCCATGGCAGGTTTCATATCATCCCATAAACCTTCATTGACTCCCATAATCTCAAAATAAGAGTCAAGGGGATCAAAAAGCTCTTTTACAACTCCCTGCGGCATAGCTGTTCTGTCATAAGGAAACATATCTATGGGATCACCGCAGTTCAAGAGATATTCCAGTGTGGCATACTTACCCTCAGATTCAATAGGTACAAATTCTACATCGCAGCCGTAGTAATCACGGAAAAGTGAAAGAGCAGTGGGACTTCCGCTGCCGTCCTGTGAATCAAGGCTGAAATCCGCCAGCCATGTAATAGTAGTTCCCTTTATCCTTTCTTCGGGAGATTCTGTCGGAGCTTCCGTCGGAATGATATTCTCCGTAGGAGCAGTTTTATTTTCAGCTGATTTATTGTCATCACAGGAAACGGCACAAAGCATAACCATGGCGGCAGTTCCTGCGATTATTCTCTTAATGTAACTCATTCAAGTTCTCCTTTCAAATTCTGTCATCCTCTATTATACTATTTTTAAATGTTTTTTGTCAAGAGGCAACAAAAAAGAGCCGTCCATAAGACAGCCCTTTAATATGCGTATTTAATTATGCCTCAACAGGAGCACCTACAGGGCAAACACCTGCACAAGCACCGCAGCCAACGCAAGCATCAGCGTCGATTGTGTACTTTCCATCGCCCTCGGAAATTGCACTTACAGGGCACTCTGCCTCGCAAGCACCGCAGCTTACGCACTCGTCATTAATTACATATGCCATAGTTATGTACCTCCATAAATATTTTTTCAGGATACTATCCTTTGTATTCATTTTAACATATTGTAATTAAAATTGCAAGTCTTTTTTGTTAGTATCGGCTTATTATACGACAATTTTTAAAACTACGTGAAATTCCTTGACAATTCCGCTGTTATTGTGATATAATATGTGTAGTTGATATTTATTATCAGGAGGATTTAAACATGAAAAAATATAGAATTATACCCCTTATTCTTGCAGCTGTTATGGCTTTGGCACCTCTTACAGGCTGTAATGGCGGCAACAATACAAAAAATGAAACTCCTTCCGCTTCAATGAATAAGCAGGAAGGTATTGCACAAACTGAAATCAAGGCTGAAATCGAGGAAGAAAAAGAGAGTAACGAAACGGTTTTCAAACTCAACAGCGTTATTGATTCCGGCAAAACAGACGAGGAAGGCAACAGATATTTGTATCTTGATGTTTCCATTACTAACAATACCGATAAAGAATATGAGCTGAATATTCTCAATAATTTCTACGTTCTTTATCCTGATGGCGAAGAAGCTCATTTTGATGTAAGAACTCAGCTCTACGCACAGAATAATATGGAAGGTTATACAACAAATCCCTTTACGCTTACTGCTAACGGAACTCTCAACGGCATGATTGGCGGATTTATTATTCCCCCTGACAAAAACGAATTCACTGTATGTTTCTTCCCCACACAGGACATTCTTACAGATAAAGAAAGCGTTATCAAGGTTGATGTTACTGCTGAAAACATTGTAAAGCTCAACAACAACGGATAATATAATACGAAATCAAGGCGGATATTAAATTATCCGCCTCAGTCTGTCGAAAAAGTTACAATAAGATATTTTTTAGGGGACGCTCTCTCTTGCAGAGCGTCCCCTCTTTTCAAACAGTCCGCAGGACTGTTTGAAAATTCACCCCTTGCAGGGCGCTTGAACGCTATGCGGGACGCTGTCCCACACCCTGCCAGAGGCGCTGCCTCTGGACTCCGCCAAAGGGCAGTGCCCTTTGGAATCCCACCCTAATTTGGCTATTATAGTTTTTCGACACGCTCAGGCGGATATTAAATTATCCGCCTTAATTATTACGCACATATTGCTGTTTTTGTCCTTTTTACCTTTATTGATAAAAGATACAACGACAGCAAATATACACCACCGCCACAAATTACTGCCGCAATTGCCGAGGAAATATCCTCTGCTCCGTTTCTGCGGCTTATATCTGCCGCCAGATACGCTGCTGCTCCGCATAGCAATCCCCCATGTAACACTCCTAAAAAGGGCATGGGGGATATTTTCACCTCTGCTGCCTTTATGTATGTATAAAGAGACAGTGCCAATATAACCACGTAACACAGCGATGTTGATACCGCTGCTCCGTCTACTCCCATAAACGGAATCAAACCAAAATTTCCTGCTCCCTTTACCGCCGTGCCAACCAGCATTATTTTCAACGGCGCAGAAGATTTTCCGATACCCTGTAACATGGCAAAAACAGGAAATGACAGGCACAGACAGACCATTCCAACCATGAGCCAGCGCAGCGCACTTACACATATTTCAGCTTCGTCTGTCTGCTGTGAAAAAAGTATTCCCAGTATCTGCGGCGAAATCACGCCGATCCCCACTGCTGACGGAACGGCTATGACTGCCGCTGTCAGAAGTGCCTGCGTTGTACTCTTTTGCAGATTTTCTCTGTCTCCTGCCGCCCATGCCGACGCTATACACGGAAGAATCCCCTTTCCAAGCATATTCGTCACCGATGGAATCAGATTGAATATAGTCAGGGCAATCCCCGAAAACGAGCCGTACACAAATTCAGGTATATCTTCTGCTGCCACGCTTACAGGGACATTTCCTCTATAGCCGAAAAAACTGATACAGCCTATTATTGTACTCATATCAATTATCGCTGTCAGATTTGTCACTACTGAACCTGCTCCAACAGGCAAAGCCGTTTTTATAAGTTCACGGCGTATTTCACGGCTGTCAGTTTTGGTACTCCCCTCTTTTCTGCCTTTTCCGGAAAAAATATTGATAATTCCCAGAAATATAACTGCTCCCACTGATGACAGTGTTACTCCGGCTATGCCTGCCGCAGCTGCCAACGCCCTCACATCTGTGATAAAAGGGAAATATGACATTATTTCCCCGCTGTGACTGCTGACATATCCGCACAGCCATAAACCTGCCGCAACTCTTACTATACCCTCTGCTACCTGTGACAGTGCAGTCGGATACATATTATTCAAGCCCTCATAATATCCACGCTCTACCGCTGCTATACAACCGAAAAACACAGAGGGCGCTATCATAGCTATAGCAAGAGCTGCGTCTGTACTTCCCGACGAAAATATGCTGAAAGGCTTGGCAAGGAGAAGTATAAGCAGACTTCCCACAATTCCCACAAGAGAAAAAAGTCCGAGAGCAGTCCGCCTTATTCTGCGGATATTTCCGTACATTCCAAAAGCACTGCTGCCTGCGGTCATTGCCGCTACAGCTGACGATAATCCTGTCACTGCAAAAGCGTATACAGGCATAAATATGCTGTAAGCGCAGCTGAAATAGCTCATTCCCACACCGCCGAGCATATTCGTCAGAGGGATTTTATACACTGCCCCAAGCACCTTTGCCGCTGCCGCAGATACCATAAGTATAACTGAACCTTTTATGAAATCTTGTTTTTTCAATGCTGTATGCTCCTCAAAATGAAAAATTTTCGCTTTTTTTATAAAATATATGTTGCAGAAATCAGAATTATGTGTTATAATATATATTAGCATATAATGCTTATCAGTATATCTGCATGAGTATATATCATTATAAGAAATTTTCAGGGCTTTATGCCAATATTTTAAAGAAAGGACTATATACCCAATGGAATATAAATTTTCCGACAAAGTAAGTGGATTACAGGCTTCAGCTATAAGAGAAATCCTTAAATTCACTTCTGAACCGGGAGTAATTTCATTCGCAGCAGGAAATCCTGCTCCTGAAGCGTTCCCCATTGAGCGCATCAGACAGCTTTCCGCTGAGCTGCTTGAAAACGACCCTGTTCTTGCTTTGCAGTACAGCGTCACCGAGGGCTATACTCCCCTCCGTGAGTTTCTCAAGGAGTGGATGACAGAAAAGAATTGCTTCCATAAGGAATTCGATGATATTATCATTACTTCCGGCGGTCAGCAGGCTAATGAGCTTTCCTGCAAGGTTCTCCTTAACGAGGGTGACACGCTTCTCTGCGAATCTCCCTGCTTCATTGGTTCTCTTAACGCATTCCGTTCCTACAATGTAAATCTGGTTGGAATTGATATGGACGATGACGGAATCAATCTTGAAAAGCTTGAAAATGCTGTCAAAACTCAGCCTAATGTGAAGATTCTTTACCTCATCCCCAATTTCCAGAATCCCACGGGGCGCACCATGTCCCTCGAAAAACGCAAGGCTGTCTATGAACTTGCCTGCCGCTACGATTTCATTATTCTCGAAGACGATCCCTACGGTGAACTCCGTTTTGCAGGGGAAAACATCCCTTCTATCAAAAGCTTTGACACAGAAGGCCGTGTAATCTATTCTTCGACTTTCTCAAAGCTTATTTCTTCCGGATTCAGAACAGGCTTTGTATCTGCTCCTGCTCCGATTATTCAGAAAATTGTCGTGTGCAAGCAGGTTTCCGACGTTCATTCCAATATCTGGGCACAGGTTGTTTCACACCGCTTCATGACAACTGTTGACCGTGAAGCACATTTCAATAAGCTTCGTGAAATATACCGCAAAAAGAGCGACCTCATGTGCAGCTATATCGACAACGGCTTCTCAAAGAAAATTTCTTACATCAAGCCCGAAGGCGGACTGTTTATATGGTGTACTCTCCCTGATGACTGCAATATGAACGAGTTCTGCAAGAGAGCCGTTCAGGAATATAAGGTTGCTATCGTTCCGGGTAATTCATTCAGTATATCTGAAAACGACATCAGCCACTCCTTCCGCCTGAATTACTCAACTCCTACCAACGAACAAATAGAAAAGGGTATGGAGAAACTGGCAGCTATGACAAGAGAAATTCTTGACTAAAAGAAAACAAAGAAAAATTTTGAAAGGAAATTAAAACCATGGCAAATACAGAAAGATATTCCGTTACTCAGAAATACCTGATGACAAGAAGTCAGGCCCTCAACTTCCCTATTGACTTTTTCAAGGGAAATTTCAGAAAAAATGACGTTTACGGCGTTGTTATTGACATTCCTATGCCCAACGGCGTTCTCAGCTCTATGGTATGCTTTATAAACGGTGCTGCTAACCTCTACTTCAACAACGGCGGCGAATACACAGGAGCATCCCAGAAATACAGAACTCTTGTTCAGGCTGCTCATAATCTCGTTGCTGCTTCAAATCAGCTCCTTCCCAAATGCGAAAAGACTACTATGTATGACCTTCCAAAGGGCAGAGTACATAACGTATTCCTCCTTACAAAGAACGGCGTTTACAAGACTGAATTTGCTCCCGGCGTTATTCCTGAGGATCAGCCCGAAAAGCGTATTATTTACGTTCTCTATCAGAAGGTTCTCAACGAACTGAGAAGCTGTCAGCTCAAGGACGATGCTGAAAGAAGAAAAGGCAATAAGTAATCAAAGGAGCTTCGCCACAAATGGAAAATAAAAAACTTATTTTCAGCGGTATTCAGCCCACAGGTACTTTTACCCTTGGCAATTATATCGGTGCTGTCCGCAACTGGGGACCCCTTCAGGACGAGTATAACTGCATTTACTGCGTTGTTGATATGCACGCTATCACAGTACGTCAGGACCCCGTAAAGCTGCGCCAGAATACCCTTAATTCCTACGCACTTCTCATGGCTTGCGGTATTGATGTAGAGAAATCTATCCTCTTTATCCAGAGCCATGTAAAAACTCACGCTGAACTTAACTGGGTGCTCTGCTGCAACACCCAGTTTGGCGAGCTCAGCCGTATGACTCAGTTCAAGGATAAAAGCCAGAAGCACCCTGATGATATAAATGCAGGTCTTTTCACTTATCCTTCCCTTATGGCTGCGGATATTCTCGCATATAATGCTGACCTCGTTCCTGTAGGCGTTGACCAGAAACAGCATCTGGAGCTTGCAAGAAATATTGCTCAGCGATTCAATCAGAGATATGGCGATTTCTTCACTGTACCTGAGCCTTATATAGCAGAAATCGGCGCTAAAATCATGTCCTTGCAGGAGCCTACGAAGAAAATGTCAAAATCAGACGAAAATCCCAATGCCTGCATACTTATCCTTGACGACAAGGATACAATTATCCGCAAGTGCAAAAGAGCTGTCACTGACAGCGAAGCCGAAGTGGTTTACCGTGATGGCAAGGACGGCATAAATAATCTTATGACTATCTATTCCAGCGTTACAGGCAAGGATTTTGCTGCTATTGAAGCTGAATTTGCAGGCAAGGGCTACGGCGATTTCAAGCTTGCCGTAGGTGAAGCTGTTGCTGACCACCTTGAACCTGTCCGCAGCGAATTTTCCCGTCTTTCGCAGGATAAGGCATATCTCAAGGAATGTTATACCGCAGGCGCTGAAAAGGCACTCCGCTATTCTCAGCGTGTTCTCAGCAAGGTTTACCGCAAGGTGGGCTTTGTGGACAAAGGCTAATTTTACACCGTTAATATACACAAATTTTATCTGTATATATCTTTATATTACACAATTAATACGAATTTTCAAAAAAAACTTGCAATTTTCGCTATTATATTGTATTATTATTGTTGGACATTTACTTCCGCTCAGGTTTTTTCCGCATAAGGAGGCTTTTTTATGGTTGAGTATCAGCAGAAAGATTACTATAAAATTGAGGATTTGCTGGACATTGTCCGTCTGCTCCGTTCAGAGGGCGGTTGCCCTTGGGACAGGGAACAGACTCATGAATCCATAAGAAGCGACTTTCTTGAAGAAACCTGCGAAGTTCTGGAGGCTATCGACCTGAAAGACACTGCCCTTCTCCGTGAGGAACTGGGCGATGTTCTCTTACAGGTAGTTTTCCACAGCCGTATCGAGGAGGAGCAGAACAACTTCACTTTCGATGAGGTATGCGATGAAGTCTGCAAAAAGCTGATTATACGCCATCCCCACGTTTTCGGCGAAGTTAAAGCCGATACCTCCGATGAGGTGCTTAAAAACTGGGATTCCATTAAAATGGAAACAAAAGGTCAGGAAACCTATACTGATACTCTGACAAGCGTTGCCAATACTCTCCCTGCTCTTATGAGAGCGCAGAAAGTGGGTAAACGTGCCATGAGAGCAGGTATGGATTTTCGCTGTGCAGAGGACGCTATAGCTTGTATTTCCGCTGAAAAGGCTGAACTTGACAAAGCTGTTGCTTCCGGTGATACAATCAATATGGAGGAGGAGTTGGGCGACCTGCTTTTCTCCTGCGTTAACGCTGCCCGTCATCTCGGCATAGACGCTGAACAGGCTCTCAGAGCTTCTACGGATAAATTCATCAAACGCTTTTCCATTACGGAAAAGTTAGTAAATAAAGAGTCTCTGGATATGAAAAATCTCCCCATTGAGGAGCTTGACGTATTCTGGGACAAAGCTAAGAATATTTTACTGGAGGAAAAACAAAATGACTAAATCAGATCTCATCAACGCTATTGCAGAAAAGGCTAACTGCACAAAAAAAGACGCTGCTTCCGCACTTGAAGCAACATTAGCATCTATTTCCGAAGCTCTCGTTAAGGGCGAAAAGGTTTCTATCACTGGTTTTGGTACATTCGAGATTCGTGAAAGAGGCGAAAAGACTTGCAAGAACCCCAGAACAGGCGAAACTATGGTATGTCCTCCCAGCAAGGCTCCCGGTTTCAAGGCTGGCAAGTCTCTCAAGGAAGCTGTTAATAAGTAAAAATGCGGGCAGGATATTTCCTGCCCCTTTTTGTAAGGAGTGTATTTTATGCGTTTGGATAAATATCTCAAAGTCACAAGACTCATTAAACGCCGTACTGTTGCCAATGATGCCTGCGATGCTGAAAAAATCGTAGTAAACGGCAAAATTGCACGTGCTTCATACGATGTCAAGGTTGGCGATATTATTGAAATTAATATGGGTACTCGCCCCCTCAAAGTAAAGGTGCTCAATGTTACTGAGCACGCTACAAAAGAGACGGCCGCTGATAATTACACAGTGATTGAATAAAAAAGGGACTGAAATAGTCCCTTTTAAACTGTAAAAAATGCATATTGTATAATGAACACGGCACACTCACCGCACAGAATTCTGTGCGGTTTTGATTTATTTCGTATTATGAATATCCCAGCGGAAATTAGTAAGTTTCTTTGCTTTAGTGTTGTCAAGCATATTATTATTCTCAACTTTACTCATGTCAAGATAACGGTAATTAGTCTTTTCTTCTTTATTTCCGCCGAAAATACCTTTAATTTTCGTCAATGCACCGCCGCCGCTGCCAGTTTTCTGCAATACCGTGCCAAGAGAATGATTCTCACGCATGAAAGATATAATATCAGCAGCCGTTGTCAGAAGCTTATCACATACATTATATATTCCTGCATACTGCATATCGTCCGCATTTTTTACGAAACAGAGTATGAAATCCACGAGGTTATGAACACAGCAAAACTGGAAACCATACTGCCCCTTACCGTAAACAAACTTTGAGCCGTCCTTAGGGTCAGTTATCTTCGCTACAAGGTTATCTATAAAATTAAAAGTATAAACAGGTGATACACGTATTATGCAGACCATTACATCCCTGTGATGCTGCATTTCAGAAATCAGAGCTTTTTCAGACTCATATTTCATTATAGCATAGTTCGATGTTGTCTTTATATCGGCGTCCTCACGGAGAGGCTCTCTTGTTTTAGGGAAATCATAAACCTTATCTGTACTGATAAATATAAATTTTTTAATAGACTCCGTTGTCATTGCGTAACGGTATATAAACTTGTCACACTGTTTAGAAGCACTCATCTGCTTTTCTTCTATAATAGGCCCTAAATCGTTATCTACAGTACAAGCGGCATGAATCACAATTTCTATGTCATAATCTTCGAATATCTGAGCATAGGTGTTTTTGTCAGCTGCTTCACACTGCACAAAAGTATAATTCAGCTTCCCTGAGTTATACATTCCCTCCTCTTTATCTGCGGCAATAACCTCAAAGCCTTTTTTCAGCAAACCGGAGCAAATATGCTGCCCTATAAGACCGCATCCCCCTGTTACAAGTACTTTTTTCATAATTCACACCCTCCTTTTTTATTATTTCATTATAGGCATCTCTAAAAGCATAACACTAACGAAAATTTTTAGATGTGCCCTTATATTATTCGTTGTTGTCTGTATTATTATTTGCATCTTCAAGCATTATATCAATAGTTGCATAAATTGCATCGTATGTTTCATTCCAAGGAGTACCCTTTGAAGCCTGTCTGAGCTGAGAATCCAGCAATTCACCGCAGTCAGCAGATACACCTGTTGCCAGTTCAAGGAAAGGATTCTCAAGAGCAAGCTCATTCATACTATTTTTCATTTCAACCATTTCATCAGTCCAGCCGTAATCATCTCTGAACTGCTGGTCTCCAAGCTCACTTGTTGTTTCATCAAGTATGGCGAATCTCTTGCAGTCAAGGTATCGTGCCACACCTTCGGGATTCTGTCCGCCCTTTATAAAGCAGTACGACTCTGTTCCTACAGGAATATAATACTCATCAGCTTCGGGATCTTTCGGCATAGGAACAAAGAATACGTCCTCACCGAACTTTTTCTTCCATGAAGCCTCATAGGTATAAAACTCATAAAGTCCTACAGGATAGAACAGCAGCTTGCCCTCTCCGATATACTCAGGGTGAGAAGTCCAGCCATAGTCACCAACGCCAAGTGCGATACTTCCTGTCGAATAGAGGTCATACATAAAATTCTGAACTCTTTCCATCTCAGGTGTACCGATATTGCTTATCAGCTTGCCGTTCTCTATGCCAACAGCAGGCATACCTGTTGTTGCAATCAGTCCGAACTCATACCACCAGCTGTCAATGCCAAACTTTTCATTTTCAACATCAACAAAGCTTTGCAGCATCTCGTGGAATGTATCCCACGTCCACTCGCCTCTTTCATAAAGTACAGCCGGGTCAGTCAATCCTGCTTCTTCAATGGTTTTTCTGTTATACACCACAGACACGCTGTCACCTGTTGTCTGAGTCATAACACAATAGTGCTCGTCATTCCATATCAGTTTGTCGTTAACGTCCTTTACATCCTCCCACAGAGGTGATTCAAAGTCGATATAATCATCTACAGGAACAAACATTCCTCTTATTGCGCCCTTTGGAAAAGCGTCCTTATCTCCCGCATAAAAGAAATCAACACCGTCACCGCTGTCAATCATCTGAGCAAGCTTTTCATATCGGTCGGTATGCTCGCACTGAATCCACTCGATTTTTCCGCCGTATTTCTCCTCAAAAGCCACAAGCTCAGTGGGCTTATTTTTACCTGTAGAATCAGGGTTAATATCCCATGCTGCAAGCCATTTTATAGTTTTGTTTTCCAGCTCAACATCAGGCAAAAGGTCAGTTGTCATGACGCTTTCTTTAATTTTGTTACGGACATCGGCTGAAACATCAACATCAGCGTATGGGTTTTCTTCCTGTTTATTATCACAGGCTGTAAGCGAAAGGGCAGTGGCTGCGGCTAATAATACTGACAAAAATGCCTTTGTTTTTTTCATTTCTGCTCTCCTTTTTGACAAAAAATTTACGAATACTTCTTTTAATCTATTATAACATTTTTAAGCTTATTATGTCAATAGTAATTTTACATAATAGAGCATATCAAATTTTGGGGAATTTTTTCAAATGTAATTTCAATTTCTTTATTAATTTATACTCAATAACTAAAAAACGTCCGCATTATATAATTGCGGACGTTTTATTATCGTATTCCAATTATCGCTGTTACTGATTTTGTTGGCGTTAACAAATAACTGTCAGTACAGCTTAGACCAATCCGCCGCTGTGCATTGAGATAATTCAGCCAGTCCTTTTGAAGTTCTATGGGTAAATCCCCATATCCCGGACTAAAGCGATATGTCCGCATATTCTTAGGCATATCACCGAAAATCTCAGTTTCCGCCCTGTCACAGACCTGCTCAATGGCAGCACTGCACAACGCATCAACCACAACCGCCGCTGCCATATCAACTACAGACGTTTCACGGATAAGCCTGTCAGCTTCTGCGGATACCGTTGCTCCAAGAATAATCGCACGGTTACAGCCCTCCAGCAGCTTCTGTATGCTCTTTCCCGTCAAGGGTACATCCATGCCCGATAAAACGACTGAACCCTCTTTAAAGTCGATTTCCGCCACTCTGTAGACGTAAGCAGGGCGAAGTCTGCTGCGGACTATTTTTTCATACCGTTCAAAAAGTTCAGCTGTCTGCTCATCTGGTACAGTGCGAATTCCAATATACCTTGCAGCTTCACTTATGGAAATTTCTTCTAATGTCATACGGAGATAACTCCTGAAACAGCATCGCTGATTTTCTTCGCAACATAAGGATTATTCATTGTATACAGATGAATTCCGTCAACATCTCCTGCCGCAAGGTCAATTATCTGGTCGATAGCGTAGGCAATTCCGGCATCACGGAGCGCTTCTGGATTATGCTCATACTTCTGCATAATCTTTACGAATTTCTGAGGCAGGCTCGCTCCGCAGGTTGTAACCATGCGCTCAATTTGCTTCTTGTTGACAACAGGCATAATTCCTGCTTCAATTGGCACATTTATACCCTTTGCAGCGGCTTTTTCACGGAAATTCCAGAAATAGCTGTTATCGAAAAACAACTGCGTAATCAGGTGGTCAGCACCGGATTCCACCTTTATTTTCAAATTCTCAATGTCCTGCTCAAGGCTGTCCGCATCCGGATGACCTTCAGGATAGCAGGCAGCAGCAATGTCAAAATCACCTTTGCTGCGAAGGTAATTTATCAGATCACTGGCATATTTAAAGTCCTCAACAGGCGGAATATCGGGGTTAATGTCACCTCTGAGAGCAAGAATGTGGTCGATTCCCCTGCTTTTTGCAGCTTCAAGAGTATCGTTAATCTGCTCCCTTGTGTAGTTTATACACGGCAGATGAAGAACAGGCGTTACACCCATAGATTTCACCTTTGAAGCAATATCAAGGGCAAGCCCGCTGTTGCCGCTGCCGCCTGCGCTGTAGGTAACGCTGATAAAGTCGGGGTTTAAATCGCCTAACTGGTCTAAAGCGTTGTATATTACATCAACGGAACTGGTCGTTTTTGGCGGAAAAACCTCAAAGGAAAACACAGTTTTGCTTTTGAATAAATCTTTTATCTTCATTTTATATCCTCCAGTCGATTTCTTCCATGTTGTTCATGCGCAGAAAATCATTTGCTTTTGAAAAATGCTTGCAGCCAAAAAATCCATTGTATGCCGAAAGCGGACTCGGATGAGCTGCGGTGAGAATCAGATGCTGCGGATTCGTGATATACTGCGCTTTTGCCTTTGCATCATTGCCCCAGAGCAGAAAAACCATAGGCTTTTCTCGTTCATTCAGTTTGCGGATAACCTCCGTGGTGAAAATTTCCCAGCCTTGTCTCTGGTGGCTTTTCGGCGTATACGCACGGACAGTAAGCACGGAATTCAGCAGTAATACGCCGTTTTCCGCCCATTTTGTCAGCTCACCATGCTTGCCGTGGTTATCTATTCCAAGGTCGTCCTTGATTTCCTTGAATATATTTACCAGTGACGGCGGCGGAGCTATCCCCTTGCGGACAGAAAAGCTCAGACCATGCGCCTGACCGTCCCCGTGATATGGGTCCTGTCCTATAATTACGCACTTTACGCTGTCATAAGCTGTCAGCTTCATAGCGTTGAAAATATCGTACATTGACGGAAAAATTTTGCGTGTTTTGTATTCCTCAATAAGAAACTGTCGCAGTTTGAGATAATAGTCTTTCTCAAATTCACCGTCTAATATTTTATCCCAGTCATTATTAAAATTAACCATTATTCTGCTCCATATCGTTGTAAACTATGCCCTCGTAGAACTTGAATTTCACCAAGGTATTGCGCTTATAAGTAAGCGAACCCTCCACGTTGAAGGGGACTTTTTCATAAGCCTGCTCGGAACACTGTATTTTCAAAGTCTGCCCCTTGCGAGTCACAAATTCCAGTTCAAAATACGGGTCAAGAATATGTACACTTCCGTCGCTTTCATATACACGAAGCCTGTCATCGTTCTTGCGGATAAGCTTAACCATTTCCACAATGGGTTCGTTGCTGTACTTCTGAGTTCCTTCTGACCTGCGGCTGACAGGTTCAGCGTCAGTTTCCTCAATAAAAAAGCCAATCAGTTTACGCATCGGACCTTTTCCGCCGAAAAAAATAACAATTATCAACAGAATAACTGCAATTGACCCCAGCAT
>JAFXAJ010000023.1 GCA_017517145.1 Ruminococcus sp. | reverse complement strand
GCTTCACTGTCAGTTTTTACAGGTAGTATACCTTTTTCAGCTGATGCCTATAATTTTTATGCTGATATTTCCGATTTGTCCTACGAATACGGGGATTATATGGCGTTAGAGTTCTATCCCGACTACATCCCTGAAATTCTTGCCGACAGTGAATTAGAGGATTACATGATAGGTGCACATCTTGACGCAAACAATAAAGCAGTATATGATGCATTTTTAAAGCTTGTGGAGCCTTCTCTTGATTCTTTTACAATTAATCTGCCTGAACCCCTTGTATTTACTTATAAAATGACCGAGGACATCAACTCCAATGAGGAGTTCAGAGACCTTATCTTTGAAAACTGCGGCAGCGGTATGGAAGCAGCTTCTTTTGATGAGCCGATGATTTTCTGGCTGGAGCAGAGAAAAACTTCAATTGGTATAGGCAAATACAAGGTATCTACGAACTATTTCAAGGGCACAAATACTCTTACTATATCCAGTCTTAAAATTTCTCCCGGAGCTTTTGACGCTTTTACATCCTTTGAAAATATTCTTGAATATAAGGAAAAGCTTGAAACAGCTGTTGATGAATTTGTTGTAAAGGGTGAGACAAACGAACAAAAGCTGAGGAGTATTCACGACCAGATATGTCTGTTTACAGATTATGACCTTGAAGGACCTTTTCAGGGTTCAGCTATCAGTGCTCTTGTTGAGCCGGGTGCGGTATGTGAAGGCTATTCCAAGGGATTCAAGCTGATATGTGATAAAATCGGTATTCCCTGTGTCTGTGTTTTCGGAAACTATGACGAGGAAATGGTTACAGCCCACATGTGGAATTATGTGCGCATGGAGGACGGCAAATGGTATGCTGTTGATACCACATGGAATGACAGCGACGGTCTGAATGGTCTTGAGATATTGTACAGATATTTCCTTTCGGGAAAAGACACATTCTATGATAAGCACACTGAAAATAATGACTATACCTATGTGCATCTTGAATATCCCGAACTGGCAGAGGTAAGCTTCTGTGAGCCTTATGCTCCTATATTTTCAGAGGAAGATCCCACAGTAACCACAACAACTACAACAACAAAGCCTACTACTACCACAACAGTGAAAACTACTACAACAACAAAGCCTACTACTACCACAACAGTGAAAACTACTACAACAACAAAGCCTACTACTACCACAACAGCAAAACCTACAACTACAACAACAAAGAAAACTACCACAACAGCCAAACCCACAACTACAACGGCAAAGAAAACCACTACAACAGCTAAAACCACAACTACTACGACAAAGTCTACAACTACCACAACAGCGAAAACTACTACAACAACAAAGCCTACAACTACCACAACAGCTAAACCCACAACTACAACAGCGAAGAAAACTACCACAACAGCAAAACCCACAACTACAACAGCAAAGAAAACCACTACAACAGCTAAACCTACAACTACAACGGCAAAGAAAACTACTACTAAGCCTGTAACAACCACTAAAGTTACTGAAAGTATACACGGTGATCTTAACAATGACGGCGTTGTAAGTATTGCTGATCTGGTGATCTGTTCACAGGAAGTAATGGGAATTTCCAGAATGTCGGGAAAATGCGATATGAATGGAGATAGCATAACTGATGTATTTGATGTGATTGTCATGCGTGAAGTTCTTATCGAGGAAATTGCAAGCAGACTTGGTATAGTATTCTGATTTTTTAAGGCAATACCGCACAGAGCTTGTGTGGTGTTGCCTTCGAGTTTTATTTGTGAAAGGCGGCATGAAACTGTAAATGAAATGTATTTGTATTGACCTGAAAAGCTTCTATGCTTCTGTAGAATGTGTCGAAAGAGGGCTTGACCCCCTTAATACTAATCTTGTTGTCGCGGATTCCGCAAAAACCGAAAAAACAATATGTCTTGCGGTTACGCCGTCCCTTAAATCCATGGGGGTATCAGGCAGACCAAGACTATTTGAAGTTGTTCAGACTATGAATGAAGTCAATGCATGGCGGCGCAGTAAAATCCGTCAGCGCCATTTCAGCGGTAAATCAAGCGTGTTTTCGGAGCTTGAAGCAAATCCCTTTCTCGAAGCTGATTTTGTTATAGCTCCGCCGAGAATGGCGAAGTATATGGAGGTCAGCACAAGGATTTACGAGGTTTATCTGCGGTATATTGCTCCTGAGGATATTCATGTATATTCCATTGACGAGGTTTTTATAGACGTTACAGCTTATCTTGAAACCTACAAATGCACCGCCCACGAACTGACAGTGCGTATGATACGTGATGTGCTCCGTGAAACAGGTATTACTGCAACGGCAGGTATCGGAACTAATCTCTATCTTGCAAAAATTGCAATGGATATAGTTGCAAAGAAAATGCCTGCGGATAAGGACGGTGTGCGTATTGCTGAACTTGATGAAATGTCTTACCGCCGACAGCTCTGGGAACATCGTCCCCTTACGGATTTCTGGAGAGTGGGCAGGGGAATTTCCCGAAGGCTGGAAAGTGCAGGAATGTATACCATGGGAGATGTGGCTGAATGTTCCGTGTACAACGAGGACAGGCTTTACCGACTTTTCGGAGTCAATGCTGAGCTGCTTATAGACCATGCGTGGGGCTGGGAGCCTTGTACCATAGCTGATATTAAGTCCTACAAACCAAAAGCTCACAGTATAAGTCAGGGGCAGGTACTTTCCCGCCCCTATACCTTTGACGAGGGGCATATCATAGTCCGTGAGATGACGGAGCTGCTCGTTCTGGACCTTGTAGACAAGGGACTTGTGACGGATAAAATTGTTCTCGACGTGGGATACGACCACACGGATATTCCCCATGATTACGAGGGTAAAATGGAAACCGACCACTATGGCAGACGGCTTCCGAAACAGGCACATGGTACGAAAAATCTCGGAGAATACAGTTCATCCACTAAAAAAATAGTGTCTGCCATGGCTGATTTGTACAGGGAAATTGTTGATAAACGGCTTCTTGTGCGGCGGATGTACGTTATAGCAGGAAATGTCATGTACGAGCGTGATGTGCCGAAGAAGGATTTTGTTCAGTTGGATTTGTTTTCCGATTGGGAAGAAGTTCAGCTGGAGCAGGAAAAACAGCGTGAAAAGGCGATTCAGCAGGCTATGCTTGGCATAAAGAAAAAATATGGCAAAAATGCCATACTGAAAGGGATAAATTTCGAGGACAGTGCAACCACCATTGAAAGAAACGGTCAAGTAGGAGGACATAAGGCTTGAAATATGAAGATATAATCAATCTTCCGCATCATGTATCGGATAAGCGGCAGCGTATGAGCAATTATGAGAGGGCAGCACAGTTTTCGCCTTTTGCGGCACTGACGGGGTATGATGAGGAGATTGACGAAACAGCACGGCTGACGGACAGTGTACATGAGCTGACCGAGGATGAAATGAGTCGGCTGGATGCCGCAATACAGCGGATTTCAGAGCTTTACCGTCCGACGATACGAGTGACATATTTTGTACCTGATGAAAGAAAAAGCGGTGGAGCTTATGTGCAGTATAAAGGGCAGCTGCGATTTCTGGAGACAGGCAGCGGCAGATTGAAATTTATGGATTCTACAGAAATAGCCATAAATGCAATAGTGAATATAGAATTTGAATAAATAACCCCTCTGTCAATGGCAGAGGGGTTCAGGTTTATATAAGACCTGCCTGCTGTTTTGCGGCAGTAAGTGTATTTTTCATGAGCATAGCGATTGTCATAGGTCCTACACCGCCGGGAACAGGTGTTATGTAGCCTGCAACCTTCTCGGCTGATTCGTAATCAACATCGCCGCAGAGCTTTCCGTTTTCATCTCTGTCCATGCCGACATCAATAACAACTGCGCCTTCCTTAATCATATCTCCTGTGATAAACTTAGCCTTTCCGATAGCAACCACAAGAATATCAGCAGCTTTACATTCTTCCTTGAGATTCTGTGTTCTAGAGTGGCATATAGTAACAGTGCCGTTTTTCTGTAAAAGAAGCATAGCCTGAGGTTTTCCTACAATGTTGGAACGTCCTACAACTACGCACTTTTTGCCTGAAATATCCACGCCTGTGCTTTCAATAAGGCGCATAACGCCGGCAGGTGTGCAGGGGAGGAAAGAGTATTCGCCAATCATGATTTTTCCAACATTTTCTGGATGAAAAGCGTCAACATCCTTTGCAGGGGAAATTGCGTTGATAACTGCCTTTTCGTCAATATGCTTGGGCAGTGGCAGCTGAACAAGTATACCGTTTACTCTGTCGTCACGGTTAAGAACGTTTACAAGGTCAAGAAGCTGCTCCTGAGTTGTATTTTCGTCGAGAGCATACTCAAAGGACTGGAAACCAACAGCTTCGCAAGCCTTTTTCTTGTTGTTTACGTATACTCTTGAAGCGGAATCATTTCCCACAATAACAACAGCAAGGCCTACTTTAAGACCTTTTTCATCTCTGAGCTTTGCAGCTTCATCAGCTACCTCCTGTTTAACGGCTGCGGATACAGCCTTTCCGTCAATAATCTGTGCCATAGTTAATCCTCCTTAATACTACTCCGAATCATCGTCGGAGTCATCATCATTATCCTGATTATCGCCGTCATTTTCGGCAATATCATTTTCATCATTTTCTGCTGCGTCTGTTCCCTCATCGTCATCATCGTCAAGTATGCCTATTTCATCATCGTCATCATCAGGAGCAAGAACGCTCATTTCCTTCATTCCTGAATTTTTCAGTCGTCTTTGCTCCAGAAGCAGCCGTGATTCCTCTGTAGTTGAGTAGAGTACAAAAGCTTCAGGGTCACGCTTTACACGGAAACCGATAACAAGCTGAAGTATAACTGATGTGATGAAAATAACAATTGAAAGTGCCTGAGAAATGCGGATGCTTCCAAGCATAAGGCTGTCGGTGCGGAGCCCTTCAACAACTGCTCTTTCCAGTCCGTACCATGACATATACATCAGCAAAATCTGACCGTCATATTTTCTTCTCTTTGACCAGAAGGCAAGGAGAACAAATCCCAGCAGACACCATATAGATTCATAGAGGAAGCAGGGATGAACAGGGTCACTCCAGACCATTTCCAGACCGTTTTCGTACATTTCGCCGCCTATCTGCATTTCATTCATGATGACATTCTGAATCCTGCCGCCTGTCATGCCGAGGAATGAGTTGGTATTAGTGCCGAAAGCTTCCTGATTAACGAAGTTGCCCCAGCGTCCGATACCCTGACCGATGAGTAAGCCGATAACAGTTATGTCAAGCATGGGGAGCATTTTCACCTTGCGGATTTTGCAGGCGATAAGACCGAACAGCAAAGCTCCGATTATACCGCCGTATATGCCAAGACCGCCGTTTCTCACGTTGATAATTGACAGCAGTGTATCTTTGAACGTGTCCTGCTGGAACTCATGGAAATTCGGTAAGACATAGTAAATACGAGCACCGATTATACCGCCGAAAAGTCCCCAGAGAACAGCGTCAAAGGCACGGTCTGAGTCAATGCCGAAGCGTTTCATTTTCGGGAAGCAGTACAGCACCGCAAGGACAAGTCCGAGAGAAATAAAAATTCCGTACCACTGGATATTTATTCCGCCGATTGAAAAAGCAGTTGGGTCAATATTAAATTCCCAGCCAAGTTCGGGGAAAACTATTTTATTATAGTCATTTATAAGCTGATTCATAGCTGCAATTCAACATCCTTTCATATTTTTTCAATTACGGATAATACCATTTTGTCAGGGAGAAGTTCATTTTTTATGAAGCTGAGGGCATCTTCCGCTTTAAGCTCAGAAACAATATCAACAACGTCGAAGGGTTTGCAGCCTGACATATTTGTATTAATCATAACAGTAGCAGAGGATGTTACACTGCAAAGCTGGCGTACAAGGTCGCCGTATGCGGATTTTTTGATTCTGTTGAAAGTCTTTTCGTTGATACCCTCGTCGGATATACGCTTGATTTCAGCAGTAACAGCATCACGGACAGCATCGGGATTTTCGGATTCTCCGCTTAAAATCACGGAGAAGAAGCCTTCGCCTGCGAAAACCTCTCCGCCGAAAGAACCATTGATGATACCCTCAGAAAGCAGCTTATTGTACATATCTGAAGAAGCGTCAGTCAGGTAAGAAACAGCAAGGGAAGCTGACATTTCTTTTTTAAGGAATTTTTCAGCTTCGGGAATACACTTGAAGCCGAGGTTGAAAATTGAAGCGCCTACAGCCTGTTTTTCACGGATTTCAGGCTGTACTATATGATGCGGTTCATCGGGGAAAAATGTTTCAAGTCCTTTATCCTCACAGGGACGGAGCATTTCGTCGCATATAGCAAGAACAGTGTCTGCGCTGATATTTCCTGCGATAGAAAGAGTCATATTGTTGAGATTATAGAAAGTATCATAGCATTTGTAGAGAAGGTCAGCATCAATCTGAGCGATACTTTCCTCTGTACCTGCAATGTCGATTTTCACTGGATGCTCATGATACATACAGCGGAGCATATTGAAAAGTACACGCCATTCGGGGTTATCGTTGGTCATGCGGATTTCCTGCCCGATAATGCCCTGTTCCTTGTCAACGTTTTCTTTTGTAAAGAAAGGCTTCTGTACGAAGTCGAGGAGAATACGGAGATTTTCCGTATAATCGCCCGAACAGGAGAAAAGATAGCAGGTTTTATCAAAAGAAGTATAGGCATTGCACTGAGCGCCGGTAGCGGCAAAAAGCTCAAATACACCGCAGTCCTCATTTTCAAAGAGTTTATGCTCAAGAAAATGTGCGATACCGTTGGGAACTGAGGTATAATCTTTATCTGCGGCAAGCTTGAAGGTGGTATTTATAGAGCCGTATTTTGTGCCGAAAAGGGCATAGACGGAGCTGAAACCGGGCATTTCACGGATATAAATATCAAGACCGCTTTTGTGCTTTACATGAATACAGCTGTCACCTGTGCATTTACTTGTAATAATTTCTTTTTTACTCATTGTTCAGTCTCCTTGTTGAGCATGTGGTAGGTTGAGTCAAGCTTCACATTTTCGGCAGCTTTGATTATGCGTTCCTTGGTGACAGCGAAGAAGCGTTCAATCTGTTCAGCAGGGGAGATATATTCATCTCTGCACATACAGTCGAAAAGCCATGAAATATAAGAACCGTGACTGTCACCGAAGGTATTATAGGAATTTTCAATAGCAAGGAGAGCGTTCTGCAATTCCTCATCGGAGATATTGCCATTACGGATTTCATTAAGCTGATTCATAATTTCGTCAGTTGCTTTTTCGATATTATTTTTCTCTACGCCGCAGTCAATGATAACTGAACTTTTAAATTCGCTCATACGGCAGGCACAGTAGTAGCAAAGACTGAGTTTTTCACGCACGTTCATGAAAAGCTTTGACACAGGAGTAGCGCCGAGAATTATGCACATGAGATGAACAGCGTCAATATCGTCTGTATCGAATTTAAGAATGAATGCAATTTTAGCCTGCAATACGTCAAATTCCTCTTTAACAACAACGGGTGCGGATTTCAGAGGACTTGGAGCATAGAAAGAATAATTGCTGGATTTTCTGGGAACGTCGGCAAATTTCTCTTTAAAAATTTCAGCAACTTCGGGCATTTCCACAGGGGAAATGAAAATAATATCGAACTGACCTGTTTCCATAAGCTTTTTGTAAGCGTTATAGGCAGAAAGGGGAGTAACGGCTTCTGCGGATTCACGGGTGCCGTTGCTGATAACAGCAGCAGGTTCGCCTTCAAATGCGATTTGCAGAGCCTTAGTTATAGCATACTCACGTTTATTATTTAACTGGGAGTCTATAATGTCGAGAATTTCTTTTTTGCTAAGACGGAAGATTTCCTCGTTGAAGCCGTTTTCATCAGCAAGGGGATTGAAAAGGCAGTCGGTGACTATTTTAAGCATTTCGGCGGTAATGTTTTCGCCGTCAAGTGCAAAACGGTCAGCCAGCCATGAAGCAGAGAGGGCGAGAAGATGAAGGTCGCCACGGGAAGCTGAAGAAGAACTGAGACCTGCGCCGTACAGCTCGGAAAGTCTTTCGTTCATAGCCGCAATAGTAGGCAGATTGGCGTTAACGTCAGAAAGGACATTGACAGCAACGGAATAATCCGAAGCAGTAAGACTGCTCATGGGGGTAATCATAGTGATACGCAGGGAGCAGGTGTTGAATTTATTATCAACGACGGAGGTAAAGGTTATATTTTTGCCTATTTCCGTTTTTTTATAGTTCATTATACAAATCACACTCCTTTGAGTAATATAGACAGGGAAAAGCATAAAGCAATTCAACATATATTATAACACAAAAAAAGGAAAATTACCATATATTTTTGATATTTTTAAATATGTTAAGGAAATATTAATTTCAAAGAAAAACCACCGCCGAAGCGATGGTTGATTTTACTGGTGAGCCGAAAACAGCTTTTTGAAATCAGAAGGAGTACAATGCTTGATTTCCTTGAATATACGGTTGAAAGTTGTAAGACTCTTGAAACCTGCCTGCATTGCCACATCGGTTATACTGAGATTTGGGTCAAGCAGAAGATGTTCCGCCGCTTTGGTACGTCTTGCGTTGATATACTGGAGATAGGACATGGAATTGTACTGTTTGAAAATGCGTGAGAAGTGATATTTGCTGTATCCTGCCACATCTGCCAGACGGTCAAGGGAAATATCATACATATAGTTAGCGTCAATATACTGCATTACAGAGTTAAATTTTTCGCTGTATTCGTCAAGCTTGCTGTCATCAAGGTCAAGATACAGCTTATTTTCCTCCAGCTGGAATTCTCTGATTGAAGTAAGCAGAGTTACCAGTGATATGTAAACCTTGACATCTGCAAGTTCATTTTTTTTATTATTAAGTGAAAGTATATCAAGGAGTGTCTTTTTTGCAAGACTATGAAGCTCCTTGTTCAATTCCTTGTTGATGAGAATAGGGGAAGAAATACTGCGGATTACTGATTCTATGGCAGAAACTCCGCTTAATACGCTGCTGTCGCACTGAAATATCAAACGTCTGCCGGGAATGGCCGGCATTTTATGAAGTTCGCCGGCAGGTACAACAAGTACATCATGTACAGGAATATCAAAATCGGTATCGCCGACAGTTACTATGTAGTGGTTTTCAAGAGGCATGATCAGTTCTAAGGCTTCATGCCAGTGCATGGGATAAGCTTCGTTATCAGTATTGTCATAGAGCAAAAAGGAACGTTTGCTGTCATATTCAACTGTTTCAAAATCTCCTGTAAGATGCTTGATCATAACCTTCTCCTTTCGTATAAACGTTTAGCGATTATTGCTGAAAATAGCATTTTTTGAACAATGGCGGAATTCGGCTGTATTCCTTGAAAAATCCAGTAAATGGTTGCTTGGAGTACTATGTTTTATATACTTATTATACATTATTTCGTCTAATTTGTAAATACCTGACGAAAAACTTTGTTTATTTTTTATAAAAGACTATAGCAATTTTTGGTCAATTATAATTTCCGAAATGAAAATATTACAAATTGTTACAATTATTGAAATCTCTTGAAATTTGTGTTCATTACGTGTAGAATATATATAGGTACATTTTTGTACGTTTATTGTGTAGAATGAAAAATCCGCATGAATAAATAAAAGCGGACGAAAGAACGGAATACAGCTGTTTTAAAGCAGTTCTCCCATGTTCAGAAAGGAGAAGCTCTTTCACTGCCTTAGCGGCTGTTATTTCCGAAAAAAAGGGTGATAAATAAATGGTTTTCAGCAGTCTGGAATTTATATTCCTGTTCCTGCCGATATTTTTGCTGGTATACGGAATTACTTCAAAAAAATATAAAAATGCAGTGATATTCTTCGGAAGTATCTTTTTCTACAGTATGGGCTTCCGTGATTTAGGTATGGGAAAACTGCTGATGAATACGGCACTTTTCTTTCTGGCGATATTATTTAACTTCATAATAGGTGAGTTTATACAGCATTTCCGGAAAGCATCAAAATTCTGGCTTACGCTTGGTATAATCTACAATTTTTCCTTGCTGATATTCTTTAAATATACGGGATTCCTGCTTGGAAATATTAACAGTTTATTTGGTTCGGAGCTTACTGTTAAATCAATTGCACTTCCAATAGGCATAAGTTTTTATACTTTCCAGAATGTGTCGTATATCATTGATGTGTACCGTAGGACTGTGCACAGTGAGAGAAGTTTTATAAATTACGGAGCTTACATAAGTATGTATCCTCAGCTTATTGCAGGCCCTATTGTTACATATTCAACAGTGGCGGAACAGCTTCAGCACCGCAAGCATACCATAGCCAAAGTTGAAAACGGTCTTAAAACCTTTACTATCGGACTTGGCTACAAGGTACTGCTGGCGAATCAGCTGGGCGGAATGTGGAGCGACCTTGGAATGATTGGCTATGAAAGTATTTCCACATCTCTTGCATGGATGGGAATTATAGCCTACTCTTTCCAGATTTACTTTGATTTTATGGGATATTCCTACATGGCAATGGGATTGGGCGAAATTATGGGCTTTACAATCCCGAAAAACTTCGATTATCCCTATTTGTCCGTCACAATGTCGGAATTCTGGCGCAGATGGCATATCACTCTCGGCAGCTGGTTCAGGGAGTATATTTATTTCCCTCTTGGAGGCAGCCGCTGCAAGGAGAAATCAAAGGTTGTACGAAATTTTCTTGTTGTATGGCTGTTTACGGGAATCTGGCATGGTGCAAGCTGGAATTTCATTGTTTGGGGACTTGTCCTGTTCGGACTGATTATGCTGGAACGCTTTGTTATAGGCGATTTCCTGAACAAGTACAGAATTGTCGGTCATTTGTATATGTTTCTTGCAATTCCCCTTACATGGCTGCTTTTTGCCATTGAGGATTTCGGACAGATAGGACTTTATTTCAGCAAGCTTTTCGGAATTGCTGCTGAAGGAGATGTCATAATCAATGCAAAGGATTACAGCAAATACTGGAATATTTACGGCAAATTCTTTATTGCGGGCGTGATACTCTCAACAAGAGTTCCCGAAATGATATATAAAAAGATAAAAAATACACCCATAGCTGCTGTGCTGCTGCTTGTTGTATTCTGGGCATCTGTGTACTGTATGTATATGGGAATGGAAGATCAGTTCATGTACTTCCGCTTCTGATGTGTAATAATGTGAGAACAAACAGCGGAGTTTATTTTGCAGAATCCGCAAAAACAAAGGAGACGTATCCGGAAATGAATAAAGGTAAACAGAATTTATATACAATCCTGCTCATGTTCACCTGTTTTGTGGCATCACCTTTTATAATCCACAAAATCTGGAAAACAAGCGCAGATGAGAAGAAAAAGGTGGATATTCCTCCGCCGTCCATAAGCGTATCAGCAGATAATACCGCAGGAGAAAATCAGGGGGAATCCGCAGTTGTGCCCACTGACGCAGCAGGAGTACCTCAGCAGCCTGTGCAGACTCCTGAAACGGCTCTAACTTTCGGTACAAGTAGTCTGACATATTTTGACGATGCACTTTTTATAGGTGATTCACGTACCGTTGGAATTGAGGAGTACGGCACGTTGAAAAATTCCGATTTCTTTTGTTCAGTCGGCATGACGGCAAGCAATATTGACAGCCAGAACATTAACGGTCAGACTTTTGACCAGCTTATAGAAGCCAAGCAGTATGGCAAGGTTTATGTTATGCTGGGTATTAACGAGGTGGGAAATGATTTTCAGTTTACTCTGACAAAGTACCGTGCAGTTATTGAGAAGCTGAAAGCACACCAGACTAATGCGGTTATATACATACAGGCAAATCTGCACGTATCTGCCGCAGTGGAGGATAATGTTATCAACAATGAAAATATAAATCATTTGAACAGTCTTCTTGCAGGACTTGCAGACAATAAAAAGGTTTTCTATATCGACATCAACGAGCTGTATGATGATGAATACGGCAATTTCACAGATGCTTACACCTCGGACGGAGTTCATCCCCTTGCAAAATATTATCAGCAGTGGTGCGAGTGGCTCTGCACAAAGACGGTTATTTCAGGAACGGCCGAAGCTGTGCCTCCTGTACCTGTTGAACCTACCACAGTGGATATAAATTATTATAGTGTGCAGTGAGTAGGTTTGAAATCCAATTTGTAGGGGTTGATTTTGGCGGTCTGCATTAAAATAATTAATTTTTTGATATTATCCGGCGTGTGCATTGCACACGCTTCAGTCTGTCGAAAAAGTCATAATAAGATGTTTTTTAAGGGGACGCTCTCTCTTGCAGAGCGTCCCCTCTTTTCAAACAGTCCGCAGGACTGTTTGAAAATTCACCCCTTGCAGGGCGCTTGAACGCTATGCGGGACGCTGTCCCACACCCTGCCAGAGGCTCTGCCTCTGGACTCCGCCAAAGGGCAGTGCCCTTTGGAATCCCACCCTAATTGGACTATTATAGTTTTTCGACACGCTCCGGCGTGTGCATTGCACACGCTTTTTTATTCCATGAAAATCATATTCATGTATTCTTCGGTAGTATAATTTCCGCTGCGGTTGTATCTTCCGATTCCGTAAAGACATTGTGAATCACGAGTGATATAATTCATCTGTTCACGGCAGGTCAGAGTCATCAGAAATCCGCTGTCACGCACAACAGGTATACTCTCACGGCTTACACTGCCGAAAGGATATGTAAATATCACAGGGGAAAATCCTGTATGTTCACGAAATTCCTGCTGTAAAAACTGTATATCTTCCGAAAGGGCACGGCGGTAATCCTCCTCAGATTCTCCCACATTTCTCGAACAGCCGATTCTGCCGTCATATAGAGAGTGCATATTATAGGTGTGATTGCCAATTTCAATTCGTCCCGATTCAATCAGCCGCTGTATATCCTCCCACGTAAGATATGAATATTTCGGGTTGTGAGGGTCTTTTACAGCATCACAGTCTATATATCTTCCCACTGCTGATACGACAGCTGTCATGTCATACTTTTCAAGCAGAGGTACAAGTACAGATAAATTATTGTAAAATCCGTCGTCAAGGGTAATCATTACGGGATTTTTCGGCAGATTTCCCTGATTTCGGGTATATGCGATAACCTGTTCTGCTGTAACAGAGGTGCAGCCCTTTTCTTTCAGCCATTTCAGGTCTGATTCCAGCTGTTCAGGGGTTACGGCGTATTCCGAAGGAGTTTCAGCATACAGGCTGTGATACATTATAACAGGCAGTGGAATTGGTTCTTTTGCCTTGCTGAGGAAAGTCTTTCCATATATAATAAGAAGCGAGCCTATAGAAAATATTATTACAGCTGTAAATATTATTTTTACAAATGCAGAAAATATATATCTTTTGTTCATTTTATCACCCTCCCGAACTATAGTTATTCATGGTTTATGATATAAATGCCTGTCCGCAGTGATAAAAAATCTTTCTTGTGAATATAATTCTTCTAAAGGTCAATCATAATTATTGCTTATCAATTCTGAATGGAGAGAATTATGAGAAGTAACAAAAGAAAAAGAGCAGGCAGAATTATTCGCTGGACAATACTGCTGACGCTTCCTCTGACAGCAGCAGGAGCCGCTGAGGGAGTATCTTTACTTAAAAGCAGCAAGGAAATCTTATCCGAAAAGACTGCGGAGACATTTTCACAAACGGAATTAAAGGGGCATGACGGTGGAATTAACGAGGCGGACTTGCTTTCTTCGGAGGTGGTTCTGTCACGGGGATACGGCGTATATGCCGAAACAAGCAGCGAAGGAGTTCGCCTGAAAAGTCCCCTTGAAATGGTGTCTGAAAATCCCGGAGAAAAGCCCTATCCCGAAAGCTGGACAAAGGGCATAAGCGTTGTACGTACAACCTATGGCGAATACTACGGAGATTCCTTTTTTAATCTTGACGGCGGCGGACAAGTAAACAATAAAACCACAGTTGCCAATAGTCTGCTGTTGAGAGAGAGCCGTTCTGCTCCCGATTTTACGCTGACTGATACTGATGAACCGCAGGTGCTTATATATCATACACATACAACGGAGAGCTTTGAGCCTTACGTAAGGGATAACATGGACAGTAATTTCAATTACCGTACTACTGACGAGACAAAAAATATGGTTATGGTAGGCAATGCTATACAGGCGGAGCTTGAAGCAAAGGGGATAGGTGTTATTCATGTTACTGAAATACACGATTATCCCTCCTATAACGGCTCTTACGGCAGAAGCCGTGAGAGTATACTGCCTATACTTGAAGAATATCCTGAAATAAAAATTGTTCTTGATATACATCGTGACGCAATAGCAGGGGATGATTTTGCCTCTCAGCCCTATGTTGAAATAGACGGCAGGGAAGCTGCACAGATAATGATAATATCGGGATGTGATGATGGCACTCTGGGAATGCCGAACTATATGAAAAATTTCCGTTTTGCCAGCAAATTGCAGCAGCAGTTAGAGGGCGACTATCCCGGACTTACAAGACCGATACTTTTTGATTACAGACATTATAATCAGGATTTGACAACGGGGAGTATACTTATAGAAGTAGGCTCACATGGAAATACACTGGAACAGGCGCAGTATGCAGGACAGCTTACAGGTCGTTCACTGTGCAGGCTGATTGAGGAGATGAAAAACAGTTGACAGGTAAAAAAAGAACGGTCATTATGGTACTGATGTACCTTATAATGACCGTTGGTTTATGGATGTTTCTTTATTCTTATGCCAATTCCTATAATAAGCTGACGGATGAAAAAATTGAACCTGCTCGGCTTACTGTGGCGGATGATTTGGCAGAACTGGAGCTAATAGGGGAGAAATTCGTTTTTGAACAGGAAATTTTTCCCGAAAACAACAAAGCCTACTTTATTATATATGTATTTACTCCTGCGGAATTAAGGGAAATTATATCATTTATGTGCTGAAAGTACGGGGGAACAGAAATTCCGGCTGTGAAGTGATTTCATCGTGAAAGCAGTTCAGTTCTCCTGCGTAGTAGAGGACAGCACCGGGAAAATTACGGAAATCGTTGGGTGTATAGAGTGAAAATGGTTTTTCAAGAGGAATTCCGATTCTTTCCATGATATATGCCACGAACTGAGAGCATACAAAATTCTTGTCACGTTCCCAATTTTTGTTGAGATACAGGGGGACAAGACCGAGGACATTATAGGAATACACCTTGCGGTTATCCGTAAAATGTTGTATAAGGCGGTCGTATTCGGCTTTTTGAACTGGAGTGACTTTAATCCGGTAAATTTCGCATGGAATAAAATCAAACTGACCGAGAGTGCCTTTTCCAACGATTTCCCTGTTAAATGTAGCAGGGAGTATGAAAGGGCGGTATGTACGGCAGAAACTATACATCTGGGACAAATCCGCACTGCCGGAGAGGGAAACATGATTATAAGGTTTTTTAGTCAGAAATCTGAAAAAACGTGCAGGTTTAGTGCCTGTTTGTGCGACTATAATATAAATATAATCCATTTGTTCACCTCCATGAATAAAAATGTAAAAGAAATTTTTTTCTACAATTATTATATCATAAACTCTTGCAAATTTCAAGGGTTTTTGATATAATATTATATGGCGAAGTTCTGGTAATATGCGCCTGTAGCTCAGTGGATAGAGCAGTGGCCTCCGACGCCATGTGCGATGGTTCGATTCCATTCAGGCGTACCAAATCTTATAGTAGAGGTTAGAAGCACGCAGCTTTTAGCCTCTTTTTCTTTTTATGTTATGTGAAAATGAACCCCTCCAACACTATTTTGTGCTGGAGGGGTTCATTTTATAGTTTGTTGCGAAGCCAATCAGGCATATCGGGGGAATCTACGTCCCAAGAATCTACAACTTTTTCATCTTCTACCCATTCACTTTCATTGCCGTCAAAGTTTTTTCCTCTGTGGCATTTGTATTTGACAACCTTGTCATCTTCTTGACGGTACTCATTATGGTAATAATGTTTGCCAGAGCCTCTGCCTTTCCATTCGTTTGTTTCGTAAATTTTTTTCATAAATATGCTCCTTTCGGGAAATATAATAAATGTGAAATAATCACATTTGGTACATAAATTGTTTTTTAATCCTTGTTTGAAGTTTTCATAGCAGCAACGCCAATTAAACCAACAATCACATCGTCTATAGGTCCAACTGCTAAATCGACTGGTGAAATAATATACAGGATGATAAGAACAATAAACATTCCCTTTGCTAAATCGTTCATAGTATTCCTCCTTTAAAATATCTGTTTTTTATAAGTATAAAACAAATTTCTGCCAGGATATAAAAATGGATTCCAAAAAACGCCTTACTGCACCTATATAGGTGCAGTAATATTATAATATAATTTTATAATAAAGTCAAGAGGTTTTGTTCTTATTTGAGTGCAGAAAATTTGAAGGAGATTTTAGTGAAAATGAACAAAGATATTGAGAAAAAAGTAGGCAATAACGTGAGAGAATTGAGAGAGTTGAGAAAATTAACCCAGGAGGAATTGGCTGCAAAATTGCAAGTAAACGGTTGTGACATAACAAGAAGTGCCGTAGCGAAAATAGAAGTAGGTCAGCGTCATTTATATCCAGATGAAATTATTCTCATAAAGAAAATTCTTAATGTAAGTTATGATGACATTTTTAACATAAGGGGAAATTAAAATGAATAATCTTGAAATTAAACACAACGAACTTACCGCGGATGAATTTATATATCTGTGGGAATCTGTGTGGGACGGTGCACCTGCTGTTGAGCAGGTAAAGCTTGCCATGGAGAACAGTGTATTCCGCGTTTCTGTATTCGACGGTGAAAAAATTGTTGCAATGGCTCGAATGATTGGCGATATGGGGCTGTGCTACTATATTAAAGATGTAGTTGTTCATCCCGATTATCAGAAGCAGGGGATAGGCAGAGAGCTTATAAATGAACTGCTGGACTTCATTAAATCCAATGGTATAAGCGGAACACAAATTTTTGTGGAGCTTTGTGCAATGCCCGATAAGATTCCTTTTTATGAAAAATTCGGATTTTCCGCCAATGAGGCTCAGAGGCTCCGAATTATGCTTCCTGTAGAATAAAACATAACCGCCCGATGTGTGTGAATGTCGGGCGGTTATGTTTAGTTGGATAAATTGGGATTTTACAAATCTGTTTCTTGAATGATGCTTAATGACCTTGATGATGCAAGTTCATCAGCTTTCATTTCTAAAATAATGCTTTTTTCAACCCATTGATAGTCTACAGTTTCTCCGTTTTGCAAGGTAATAGCGTTCTTATCCCAGTCAGTAATGCATAAAAATTCAACGTAAAGTGAACGACGTCCGTCATGTACGATTCGTCTGATTTCTTGTAAATCGGACGAAATAATTCCGGTTTCCTCCCTTAATTCTCGGATTGCACATTCAATCGGTGTTTCACCAGCCAGTGCAGACCCTCCTGCTGTCAATTCCCACATGCCACCGCAATGCTTTTCAAAATCTCGCTGCATAAGCAAATATGTTCCATCTGTATGCTTCACAATTATGTCGCACACCAAATGGTACATGCTTTCTGGAATAGGCTCACCCCTAACCAATTTAATATTTTCTATTCTATTGAATTGCCTATCATATGCATCCCATATTTCAATCATAAAAGTACTCACCAATTCTAATTTATCGGTCTGTCCGACCAACTATATTATACCACATTCCGCAAATAATTGCAACAAAAAACCTCCGATATATTGACATCGGAGGTTTTGGTTGGGGTAGCGGGATTTGAACCCACGCATGACAGAGTCAAAGTCTGTTGCCTTACCGCTTGGCCATACCCCAATATTGTTATTGCTTATTATACAGAAAAAAGTCCGAAATATCGGACTTTTTCTGACATGGAGGCGCCACCCAGATTTGAACTGGGGATCAGGGTGTTGCAGACCCACGCCTTACCACTTGGCTATAGCGCCATGCTGGAGCGGATTACGAGGCTCGAACTCGCTACCTCCACCTTGGCAAGGTGGCGCTCTACCAGATGAGCTAAATCCGCAATGGCGACCCGGATGAGGCTCGAACTCACGACCTCTAGCGTG
>JAFXAJ010000022.1 GCA_017517145.1 Ruminococcus sp. | reverse complement strand
TACCGTAACGGCAAGCTTGCTTTTTTTCTTAACATAGCCGTCACAGCTGAAAAATACTTTTACTCTTTTTCTGCCATACCACGCAAAGAAAAGGGACACAAGGGGAGCAATTACCATAAAGGCAATTATTACTATACCAATATCACCGTCTATATAAAAGGTAAAAATATACAGAGCCAGCGCTATACTGAGTATTTCAAATATCCTTGACATATCACTTTTCCATTGCAGGAACGCTGAGAGTACTGAGTATAGTCTCAACGTATGCTTCATTAGTGCCGAATTCGCTCTTGCCCTGCGGAGAAAGTATAATTCTGTGAGCCAGAACAGATACGGCTATTTTCTTAACATCGTCAGGAGTGACATAGTCACGCTCATATATGTAAGCAAATGCCTTTGCCGCCTTGTAAAGGGCAATACTTCCTCTGGGACTGATTCCAAGAGCAGCATTTCTGTCATTTCTTGTAAATCCTACAATATCCACAACATATCTCTTGACAGCCTCTGACACACGAATTTCACGTACTGCCTGCTGCATTTCAACTATTTCATCAACAGTAAGAGCAGCTTCGGCTATATTTTCAATAGGATTATACATTTCCGTTCTTTCGAGAATACGCATTTCCTCCTCAGCGTCGGGATAACCCATTGACAGCTTCATGAAAAATCTGTCCATCTGGGCTTCGGGGAGGTGGAAAGTTCCGTAAGTCTCAACAGGATTCTGAGTTGCCATAACTAAGAATGGCTTAGGCAAAGGGTGAGTCACACCGTCCATGGAAATCTGACGCTCCTCCATAGCCTCCAGCAGAGCAGACTGAACCTTTGGTGAAGCACGGTTTATTTCATCCGCAAGGAGAAAATTACACATTACAGCACCGTCATGATATACAAATTCTCCTGTTTTAGCGTCAGGCATGGTAAAACCTGCAATATCTGACGGCATAACATCGGGAGTCAGCTGTATACGTTTGAATTTTCCGCCTACTGAACGGGAAAGAGCCGTGATAAGCTGAGTCTTTCCAACTCCGGGAACATCTTCAAGGAGAACATGGCCTTCACAGAGCATAGCTGATATAAGCCGTATAACAGTATCTTCTTTGCCGACGATAACTTTTCCTATAGAATCGGCAAGAAGTCTGATTTTTTCATTCATATTTTTACCCCTACTATTGTTAAAAAATTTATTATGCGAGTAATTACACTCACAACTTTTATAATTATAACATATTTTTGTCAATATAGCAAGTCTTTTCAGCATAAATATTAAACCCGTACTTTTGTACACTTTGCACAAAAGCACAGGTTTTTTATTGTTAATTATCAAGCGTTGATTTCTTAATAGGATGTCTTATTACTGTTTTACATTTTTCGGGTGCAGTTTTTCGAGGGTCTGACAGATATATTTCGTGATGCAGACGTTCACCTGTCATATCGTTTTCATAGCCATTTTCAGCAAGATATTCTTCCATTAACGCAACTGTTACAGGCTCGTTATCATAAGAACCGAGATGCATTATCTGAACGCATAGTCCCTCATCTATTGTAAGAAATTCAGCAGCTGAACAATCAAGCTTTTTCTTTTTTGAAGCTGTTTCCACTGCCCATTCAAAATCCTGCTTTGTAACAAAATCAGGCAAACGAATGACAGAAATCCAGTTAAATGTCGATTTATCAGTATAATCAACACCAGCAACACCCTCCTGCCACCAGAATCCTTCAAGGGGCGGAACTACATATTCGAAAAATCCTTCTATTTTATAATCGGTTTTATAGCTCATTTTAAGGGTATAGGCAACGGCATAAAGCACACTTATTGCCTGCTGATATACTCCGCCTTCCTCGTTTGGATTTCCCTTTCCCCTTACAGCTATGTAATTCATCTTCGGAATATTCACTATTGCAGGCTTGTTCTTCGGCATATAATATTCCTTGTACTCTTTTTTGAAATCAAATGGCATAATTATTCTCCTTTCAGATTCAGCACCATAAACACATCTGAACGCACGCTGTCGTTATACTTTTCAGTATCAACAAAACCATTTTTCCTGTACAAAGCAACCGCCCTTGTACTTGTGGACAGGGAATCCAGATACATTTTCTTATAACCATATTTTTTGGCAAAACCAATTGCCGTATCAAGCAGCTTTCTTCCATAACCTCTGCAATGATATTTCTCCAGCAGATACAGGGATTTCAGCTCGCAGTCACTTTCGCTAAGCTCATGTACCGCCACAGCTCCGATAATTTTTTTATTCCGAAACATACACCAGAAGCCTTTAAAGTTACTCTCAATATCCTTATAAAAACTGTGCCGCCCGTCTATATCAAGTGCTCTCCCCGATTCAGGCAGACATTTTTCAAGAAATTCAACCAGTTCAGGGAAATATTCGTTATCATATTCAACTATATCCGTTTTTAAATCGCATACCATTATATATTCCTCATAATTTTCGTCAACGACGTAAAATCCGACTTTTTTGTACATTTTCACAGCATAGTTTGCCTTTTGAACCGCAAGAGATGCCTTTTCATATCCACGATTTTTCAGCTCTGCAAGCATAGTTTTCATCATCGCCGTACCAATTCCATAATTGCGGTATTCCTTGTATAAAGATATAGCAAAGGACGGCACACCGTCGGCAATATGCCCGTAATCCTCCATATCACGTACCCAGACAGCTCCAACGACCTTGTTTTCGGCCTCTGCAACAAAGCATATATCATCCTTTTCCCTGCCGAAATCCTTGATATACACCTGCAAATCAGGCTGATTTATAATTGATTTCGGCGGTGGAGTTACTCCTTCGGGTATAAAAATCGCCTCATATATAAAATCATCTAATAAATTATATTCGTTTTCACGGACTTTTCTTATTGTGTAGTTCATTTTACTGCTCCTCTATTTAAAGTTATATATTGCCCAGTAAGAACATAATTTTCAATATCATCAGCAGATAAGCCGCGCTTCACAAATAAGTCAATCCATATAGGAATAGCTTTATCAATATTCTCACATTCAACATGAAAAAATCCTGTTGTCAGTTCAATTCCAACATAAACATCATTATCAATGGTGTATGTGCGTATCTCATACACAGAAACATCTGGACTATATGCCTTTGAATTGAGATGTACAGCCTCTCTGAAAGTCTCATTATCATTATCCGCAGGATTATATTTTCCTCTGAAATATTCATCAAGTTCCGTTCCGCTTATTCTGTTCGGTTTCAGCTTGTTTTTCTGGATGTTGTGCAGCCCCTGCCATTTTTCAAGCTGTTCTCTTGTTACTTCCGACGTAATCATTCAATCACCTCATATTTTCTTATCCGATATTAAACACACTCTCCAGAATAATTATTTTACTTATTATACCATATTCTAATTTAAAAAGCAACAATATAAATCAAAAAGGTCTGCCCGAAAGCAGACCTTTTATATATCGTAATTAAATTACTTAATCATCTTAGCAACTTCGTCAGCGAGGTTGTCTTCCTTCTTCTCAACGCCTTCGCCTCTCTCGTAACGAACAACGTCAGTTACAGCGATTGTGCCGCCGAGCTTCTTAGCCTCTGCATCAACATAACCCTGAACGCTGAGCTTGTCATCCTTAACGAATGACTGCTCAAGGAGGCAGTTCTCAGAGTAGTACTTGCCGATCTTACCTTCAACGATCTTAGCTCTTACCTGCTCAGGCTTGTTAGCCATCTTAGGATCCTCAGCCATCTGAGCCATCATAATCTCTCTCTCCTTGTCGATTACCTCAGCAGGAACCTGCTCACGGTTGAGATAAGGAGCATTGAGAGCTGCGGACTGCATAGCAACATCCTTACCGATAGCTGCAACAGCGTCTGCGTCAAGCTCTGTGTCCATCTTTACGAGAACACCGATGCTACCGCCGTTGTGGATGTAAGAAGCAAGCTTGCCTTCCATTCTTACGAAACGACGGATAACGATATTCTCTCTGATCTTCATACCAGCAAGTTCTGTAAGAACATCACCGATTGTAGATGTACCGCCGCTGATAACCTCAGCCTTGAGAGCCTCAACGTCAGCAGGATTCTTCTCAATAATTGTATTTGCAACGCCTGCAACAAAGTTCTTGATGTCGTCTGTGTTTGCAGCGAAGTCTGTCTCTGTGTTTACTTCGAGGAGTACACCAACATTGCCGTTTACAACAGCTGTAACGATACCCTCAGCAGCAGCTCTGCCGCTCTTCTTAGCCTGTGTAGCAAGACCTTTTTCTCTGAGGAACTCAATAGCCTTGTCCATATCGCCGTCGTTAGCTTCGAGAGCCTTCTTACAGTCCATCATACCAACGCCTGTAGCGCTCATAAGTTCTTTAATCTCTGCAACGGAAACCTTTCCCATTGTTATAACCTCCTAAATAATATATTGTATAATCCGCAAAAACCCGAACATTATATTCGGGTTTTCACTTGAACTTTTCTTAATTATTCAGCCTCTGCCTCATCAGCTGCAGCTTCCTCTGCGGGAGCTTCAACAGCCTCAGCAGCGTCGTCGCCCTGTCTGCCTTCGATAACAGCGTTAGCGATTGTGCCTGCGATAAGCTTTACAGCACGGATAGCGTCATCGTTACCGGGAATAACGTAGTCAACCTCATCGGGATCGCAGTTTGTATCAACGATAGCAACGATCGGGATGTTGAGCTTCTTAGCCTCAGCAACAGCAATCTTTTCCTTGCGGGGGTCAACGATAAAGAGAGCTGCAGGGAGCTTCTTCATTGTCTTGATACCGCCGAGGAACTTCTCAAGCTTCTCAATCTCAAGATTGAGCTTAACAACTTCCTTCTTGGGGAGAAGATCAAATGTACCGTCCTCCTCCATTGTGTGGAGCTGCTCAAGTCTCTTGATACGAGTCTGGATTGTCTTGAAGTTTGTGAGCATACCGCCCAGCCATCTTGCATTTACGTAGTGAGCACCTGCACGTGTAGCCTCTTCCTTAACGGAATCGCCAGCCTGCTTCTTTGTACCTACGAAAAGAACTTCGCCGCCCTCAGCTGCAATGTCACGAACGAACATATAAGCTTCTTCAAGCTTCTTTACAGTCTTCTGAAGATCGATGATGTAGATACCATTTCTCTCTGTGAAAATATAGGGTGCCATTTTGGGGTTCCAGCGTCTTGTCTGGTGTCCGAAGTGAACGCCTGCTTCAAGAAGCTGTTTCATTGAAACTACTGCCATTGTGGTAGTCCTCCTTAAAATTGGTTATTTATTAATCCTCCGCAGAACTTACCTCACGTGCCACGTCCGCAGACGCACCGACCCGCAAAAATCCTGCGTGTGAATTGCCTTATAATTATACCACATTCCCACAATTTTGGCAATATCTATCCAAACAAACTTTTAAAACACCAGAATTTATTTTTTGTGCATTTTGCAAGTGCAGAGTTCACAAGTATAGTTTCATTGCCAATCACCTGCACTGAATCGCAGGGAAGCTCCACATCGTCTTCCTTGCCGAATAGTCCGAAAAAGCGGTATCCGCCGTATATTATCAGCGACAGTATTTCTGATTTTTCCGTGTCCATGCGCACATCGTCAATATATCCCAGACGCTCGCCTGTTTTCATGTCAATCAC
>JAFXAJ010000021.1 GCA_017517145.1 Ruminococcus sp. | reverse complement strand
TTGAAAGGGATATTATATGATTTTGCAAAAAAGAGTTGCAGAATGAAAAATACGTTGGAAAATATTTTAAGGAGTGAAAAATATGATACATCAGATGAAATTACAGTATAATCCGTTTATGCTAATTAAAAATGGCAGCAAAACAATAGAGCTTCGTCTTAATGATGAAAAGCGACAGCTTGTACAGGTTGGGGATTTTATTGAATTCAGCCGATTTGATAATCCAAATGAAAAAATACAGACAAGAGTAACTGCACTCCACCGATTTGATTCATTTCAGGAGTTATTTGCAGCACTGCCAAAGGAAAAGTTAGGTTTTTCTCCTGATGAGATACTTGTCCCGAATTATATGGATGCTTTTTATTCCCGTAAAAAACAGCAGCAGTATGGCGTTCTTGGCATTGAGCTTCGTATGACGCAGTTGCAGAAGTTTATCGATGCACAGGATCATGGATATGATTTCGGCGAAACTTATGAAACTGCCTTTAAGGAAATCAGGCGTGGAGAAAAACGCAGTTGTTGGATGTGGTATGTGTTTCCTCAGATTCAAGGACTTGGAATAAGCCGCACAACAGCATTTTTCTCTATCAGGCATATTGAAGAAGCAAAGGATTATTATGCACATCCTGTTCTCAATGAAAGATTAATTGAAATTACAAATGCTTTGCTTGATATTGAAACTAATGATCCTATGGTAGTATTCGGTGATCCCGATGCGTACAAGCTTCGTTCTTGTATGACACTATTTAAATATGCTGCACCTGAAAATGATTTGTTTCAGAAGGTGCTTGATAAATTCTGCTGCGGCACTGAGGATATTAAAACTTTAGAAATACTTGATTTGTAAGCTGTGAACACGAGCCTCTGAAATGAATTGATGAATAGGATTGCCCTGTGAAAATGATTAGTGCTTTCTACTATCAGTTTGGCTAACGGTTCTAGAATTCTTCGTGAATGTCTGGATTTTTTGATTACTCATTGGCTCAGACCTGCCCATAATGATTATACAAACAGCAGCGGTTATTGAGTCGCTTGAAGGAAAGCGAAATAATAATACCAAATATGAACTAAATGTAAATTTTTCACATAGTGTGTTAAGTGAAAATTTTTATAATGAATTGGGATAATCGATTTTTGTGAGATATGACAGTATAACTTCTGTTTAAACGCAGCATTATGACAATTGATGTGTGTTAAATAACTACCTGTAGTTGAATATTTGCTGTGTTATACATATACAAAAAGAGTTGACAAATATAAAAAGATATAGTATAATATGTATGTAATTTGTATAACACTAATCAATTATTGCTCTTTATAAAATAATACTGATAATAATATGTTATTTTTGAACAGCAAAAAACAGGAGGTATCAAAGAAAATGAAGAAAAATGGTATTTTGAACAGCGAAATTTCACGAGTACTGTCGTATATGGGACATACGGATTGTATCGCAATTGGTGACTGTGGACTTCCTATTCCCGATGAAACGGAGCGTATAGACCTTGCACTTGCGTTTGGGATACCAACTTTTATGCAGACTTTGGAAATAGTGGCAAAGGATATGAAAATTGAAAAAATAATCCTTGCCGAGGAGATTAAAGAGAAAAATCCCGATATTCTGCGTGAAATTGAAAATCTGTTCAGTAACTGTGATATTGAAACAGAATTTGTCAGCCATAGTCAGCTGAAAGAAAAGACAAAAGGCTGCAAAGCTGTTATAAGGACAGGAGAAACTACTCCATACGCTAATATTATTTTGCAGTCAGGCTGTATTTTTTCATAGCAAAGGAGATGAAAGCGAATGAAAATTGAAATGAAAGGTATCAACAAGGCGTTCGGCTCAAATCAGGTTCTCAAGGATGCAGGATTTGTTCTTGAGGACGGCGAAGTTCATGCTCTCATGGGTGAAAACGGTGCCGGAAAGTCCACGCTTATGAAGATACTGACAGGAGTTTATACAAGAGATGCAGGAACAGTTATAGTTGACGGCAAGGAAGTAATATACAAATCTCCGCAGGAAGCCGAAAAAGCAGGAATAGTCTTTATTTATCAGGAGCTTAATGTTCTCTTTGACCTTACTGTTGAAGAAAATCTCTTTATGGGTAAGGAAATAACTAAAGGATTCGGAATATGCGACAAAAAGGCTATGCGTAAAAAAGCGCAGGAAGCTATGGATAAAATGGGTGTTAAGATACCTATTAACGCTGTAATGTCTGATCTTTCTGTTGGTCAGCAGCAGATGGTTGAAATCTGTAAGGCACTTATGGTTGATGCAAAAGTGTTAATTATGGACGAGCCTACAGCTGCCCTGACACAGAGCGAGACAGAGGGACTTTTCAAGCTTATAAAGAGTCTCCGTCAGAAAGGCGTTTCAATCGTCTATATCTCACACCGTATGGAAGAAATTTTTGAACTCTGCGACAGAATTACAATTCTTCGTGACGGTACTTATGTTGGTACGGAAAAAATCAAGGATATTAATATGGATGATATCGTCCGTATGATGATAGGCAGAGAAATCGGAGTAAGATTTCCTGCAAGAGATGCAAAAATTGGTAAGGAAATGCTGCGAGTTGAGGGACTTACAAAGGGTAAGACTTTCAAGGATGTAAATTTCAGTGTCAAGGCAGGGGAGGTTCTGGGAGTTTCGGGACTTATGGGTGCAGGACGTACTGAAATTATGCATGCAATTTTTGGCAATCTTCCCTTTGAAAGCGGTAAGATTTTCATTGAGGGCAAGGAAGTTGCCATAAAGAATGCCCGTGAAGCTATAAATGCAGGCATAGGCTTTATTACTGAGGATAGAAAGACCGAGGGACTTCTCCTTGAAAAGAGTATATCCGAAAATATTGCTTTAGCAAATCTTGGGAAAATTTCGGATAAATCGGTTGTTAAGAAATCCAAGGTTGATGAGCTTGTTAAAAAGGGAATTGATGAGTTCCATATAAAATGTTTCGGTCCGGACCACGAGTGTAATAACCTTTCTGGCGGTAATCAGCAGAAAGTTGTATTTGCAAAATGGGTATACACCGACCCGAAGATACTTATTCTCGATGAGCCTACACGAGGCGTTGATATCGGTGCAAAAAAGGAAATATACAGTGTAATAAACAATCTCGCAGCTAAAGGTGTTGCAATTATCCTTGTTTCTTCGGAACTTCCGGAGGTGCTGGGAATGAGCGACAGAATTATGGTTGTTCATGAGGGCAAAATCACAGGAATAATTGATGCTAAAGAAGCAGATCAGGAAAAAGTAATGACATTGGCAACAGGAGGTACTTTGTAATGGCAAATAAAACAGCAGCAGTTGCAGCTCCTACTAATAAAAAGAGCTGGACTTCGTATATCGGTGAATATGGTGCATTTATCGCACTTGTATTCCTTGTAGTAGTAATCAGCGTAGTAAGCCCTGAATTCAGAACAGCAGGAAACTTCCTCAATCTGCTCAGACAGGCAACATTCAACGGACTTATTGCATTCGGTATGACTTGTGTTATACTTTCAGACGGAATTGACCTTTCAGTTGGTTCAACACTTGCTCTCAGCGCTGTAATATGCGCAAAGCTTATAATGCAGGGTGTTCCTGCAATTCTTGCAATGATTATCGCCCTTATTTCAGGAACATTGCTTGGTGTTGTAAGCGGACTTCTTGTAACAAAGGGACGTTTGCAGCCGTTTATTGCAACGCTTATCACAATGACGGCGTACAGAGGATTTGCCCTCATTCTTACAGACGGTAAGCCTATCTCAAATATTGCAAAGAGCATCGGTGACAGACCAAATCAGTTTGCATTCAAGCTTATGGGTAAAGGTAATCTGTTCGGAAAAATCCCGATACCTGCAATTCTTCTTATTTTTGCACTGGTTGTATTCTTCTTTGTACTCAATAAAACAACATTCGGACGTAAGGTATACGCAACAGGTAGCAATGCGAAATGCGCAAAGCTTGTTGGTGTAAACATTACAAAGACAAAGGTTATCGTATATGCTATTTCAGGCTTTATGTCAGCACTTACAGGACTTATTCTTATTTCACGTCTTGACTCTGCACAGCCTACTCTTGGCGACGGATATGAGCTTGATGCTATTGCAGCTGTAGCTCTCGGCGGTACTTCAATGAGCGGCGGCCGTGGTAAAATTACAGGCACAATCGCAGGCGTACTTATCATTGCTGTACTGAACAACGGTATGAATCTCCTTGAAGTTTCCACATACTATCAGGATGTTATCAAGGCTGTTGTAATTCTCGTTGCTGTACTTTCAGACAGAAAACGTTAACTAATAAATTGGGAGGTAATAACCTATGAAAAAATTTCTGGCTATATTTTTAAGCCTTATGACAATACTTTGTCTCACTTCCTGTCAGTTCATCACAATCGATGGCGAGGACAACGGCGGAGGCGGAGATTTCAAGGGTAATGGCTCAATCGGACTTTCCGTATCAACACAGAATAATCCTTTCTTTGTAACTCTTGTTGAGGGTGCAAAGGAAGCTGCAAACAGTGCCGGCGTTCAGCTTGTAGTTGTTGATGCAGGTGATGACGCTGCAAAGCAGGTAAGCGATATTGAGGACCTTATTGCAAAGAATGTCAGCGTTCTTATTGTAAATCCTGTTGACTCCGATACAGTTTCATCTGTTGTACAGGATGCCGTAAACAAGGGGGTTAAGGTGATTTCCGCAGACCGTGTGGTAAACGGAGTTGACATTGACTGTCAGATTGCTTCTGATAACGTGCTTGGTGCAGAACTTGCAACACAGTACATCGTTGACCAGGTAGGCGAAGGTGCAAAGGTTGCAGAACTTCAAGGAACAAGCGGTGCATCTGCTGCTATTGACAGAGGTGAAGGTTTCCACAATATTGCAGATACAAAGCTTAAAGTCGTTGCAAGTCAGCCTGCTGATTTCGACAGAACAAAGGGTATGACTGTTATGGAGAATATGCTCCAGGCAAACGGCGATATCAAAGCGGTATTTGCAGCAAATGACGAAATGGCTCTTGGTGCTATGGAAGCTATTTCCGCATCAAGAAAGGATATTCTCGTAGTTGGTTTTGATGCTACAGATGATGCTATTTCTTCAATCAAGGACGGCAAAATGGGTGCTACAATTGCACAGCAGCCTGATCTTATCGGAGCAACATCTGTTAACACAGCAATAAGACTTATAAACGGCGAAACAGTTGAAAAGTCAATTCCTGTAGAGGTAACACTTATCACAGCTGAAAACGCAGGTTAACTAAACAATATTCCCTGCTCTGCTTATGCAGGGCAGGGATTTTTCAAAATGGAGGCTTTAGAAATGAAAGTATTAACAATCGGTTCAATGAATATTGATTATGTATACAGCGTTGACCATATTGTACAGCCGGGGGAAACTCAAACTACAGGCGGTATGAACGTGTTCCTCGGCGGCAAGGGAATAAATCAGTCAATGGCTCTTGCAAAGGCAGGTGCTGATGTGTACCATTGCGGATTTATCGGGTCGGACGGTGAAATGTTCCTTGATGCTTGCAAAGAATATGGCGTTAATTCTGACTATATCCGTAAAATAGAAGAAAAAACAGGTCATACAATTATACAGGTTGATAAGAATGCACAGAACTGCATACTTCTCTATGGCGGTGCAAATCAGTGCCTTACAGAAGAATTTGTAGATGAGGTTATCGGAAATTTTGAAAAAGGGGATATACTTCTGTTGCAGAATGAAGTAAATCTTCTTCCATATATTATTGACAAAGCATATAAAAAAGGAATGACAATTGCTTTGAATCCCTCGCCGTTCAATGATAAGCTTATGGAATGTGATATGAGTAAAATCGGAATATTCCTGCTTAATGAGGTTGAGGGTGAGCAGGTTACGGGTGAAAAGGCTCCCGACGCAATTCTTGATAAGCTGCAGCAGCTTTATCCCGAAGCACAGATTGTTCTGACACTTGGCAAGGACGGAGCAGTATATGCTCATAAAGGGGAGCGCTATACACAGCCGATTTTCAAGGTACAGGCAGTAGATACGACAGCTGCAGGTGATACCTTTACAGGTTATTTTCTTGCAGGAATAATCGACGGAATGGCAATTCCCGATGTGCTTAAAATGAGTGCAAAAGCGTCGTCTATTGCAGTTACAAGACACGGTGCAGTTCAGTCAATTCCTTTCAGAAAAGAAGTTGAAGAAGAACTGGAAACAAATTGAAAAAATTTATAGGGTTCTCTAGAAATCAGAAAAGTGCAGTTGGCAGACTTTTCTCGGCTCGCTACAATTATTAAATCGTGATTTTTATACCAATTTCTATTTCGACAAATCTACAACCGTTTTCCTTCCCAGTTGAACTGAGGAAAAATTAATCAACAAGCCTCGTCTGTATGGACGGGGCTTGCGTTTTCTTACAGGCTGTCATTCTTATCTGATTTTTCTTTAGGGAACCCCTTTAATCAAACGAGTTTTTAGAGGCTCCCTAATATCAATTACTTTACACGCACTTAAAGTTATGATATAATTATATTGCGTTTCAAACTAAATCTTGACATCAACCATTCGGTTTACAGAAATTTTTTCATGTTAGAAATAAATTGAAATGCATCAGAATTTTTTTGAAAGGATAAATATATGAAATACAAATGTCTTATTGTAGATGATGAAAAAGATTTGGCGGATTCAATTGCGGAATATTTCAATATGTTTGATATTCCCACATACAGCGTTTATGACGGTGAAGCGTGTATGGAGTTTTTCAAGGAAAATCAGGCGGAACTCATACTTCTTGATATTAATTTAGGCAATAATTCAGGTTTTGAACTTTGCAAGAAAATCCGTCAAAATCTTGATGTACCTATATTTTTTATAAGTGCAAGGTCAAGTGAAGATGATATGATTATTGCCCTTAATATAGGCGGTGATGACTATATTTGCAAGCCCTTTTCCCTCGGAGTTTTATGTGCAAAGGCGAAAGCTGTGCTGAAACGGTACGAGAACAATAATACTGCAAAACCGGAATTAATATTATTCGGTGACATTGAAATTGACCTTGATGCAAAAACTGTCAAGAAAAATGGTGAACTGCTTAAACTGAAATATATGGAATACAAGCTTTTGACCTATCTTGTGAAAAATCCGGACCGTGTAATTGATAAAGATGAGTTATTCAAAAACGTATGGGAGGACAAATTCACAGGTGACGGAACGCTCAACGTGCATATACGACATCTTCGTGAAAAGCTTGAAAAAAATCCCAATCAACCTCAGTTTATTCAGACTGTATGGGGTGTGGGCCACATATTTAAAAAGGATATGGTATGAAGAAAAAAGGTTTAATTTCAATTGTGATTATTTATGTAATAGTCACTTTATTATCGGTATTTCTGATTCTTGGGGAATGTAAAGAAACCTCCCGTATAGATACAATTGAGATGAATGAGGCAATTCATCTTGCCGCTGAAAATTGGGATAAACTCACTCACGATAAAACAGAAGAAAGTCCCTTTAAATTTGAATATGCAGTTATTGACCGTGATGATAATCTCCTTATGACAACTGATACGTCAATTCCTACAACAGTAGTAACGGCTTCGGAGGAAAGATGCACCATAAGGGCAATTGAAAAGGAGAATGAGATAATCGGCTGGCTGATTATTCCCAATAATATGCGGATTATTTTATCTGATAAGCAAAAAAGTGTGGTTATTATATTGGTTGCCACAAATTTAATTGTAATCGGTCTTATTGCAGTTTATTATTTCTACCTTGAATATCGGATAGTTAAGCCTTTCTATAAACTGAAACGCTTTGCTGCAAATGTAGCAAGGGGAGAACTCGATATTCCTCTTGATATTGAAAAGAACAATATTTTCGGAGATTTCACAGAAAGCTTTGATATGATGAGAACAGAGCTTGCGGCATCAAAGGAGCGTGAACGGCTTGCAAATATAAGCAAACAAGAGCTTACGGCACAGCTTTCCCACGATATAAAAACTCCTGTTGCTTCAATTACAGCCATTTCAGAAGTAATGCAGGTTACGTTAAAGGACGAAAATCACCGTGAAAAGCTATCACGAATTATTGAAAAAGCAAATCAGATTGACAAGCTTGTAAACGATATTTTCAACTCCACGATGGACGAGCTCAATCAGCTTCACGTAGAAATTTCGGAAATTGGCAGCAATGAAATTGCGGAACTCCTGAAAGCAAGCGATTTCAAAAATCAGATAGCGAAGAATAATATTCCCGACTGCATTGTTTCAGCGGATAAACTGCGATTAGGGCAGGTTTTTGATAATATCATCTTTAACTCATACAAATATGCGGATACGGAAATTGAAGTATCCGCTGAAATTGAGGAAAATCACCTTGTAATAAGAATCGCTGATTTCGGAGGAGGCGTTTCTGAGGATGAACTGCCGCTTATAATGCAGAAATTCAAACGTGGCGGAAATTCCACTGGCAAAAGCGGCAGCGGACTTGGGTTGTACATATCCTCACAGCTTATTGAAAAAATGGGCGGAAATCTTACCTGTTACAATACAGAAAAAGGTTTTTGCACAGAATTAAGAATTTTGCTGTCATAATTAAGAATCTGTTAAGAATCAGGTAAAGACAGTTAAGGAAATAAAAAGTATAATAAAAATACAGGCTGATGCTTGTAAATTTATTGGATACGGAGAACAGTTATGAGCAAAAAAATCTTAATTAAAACGGAAAAGCTGTGCAAAACCTTTTCTAATGGCGGATTACAGCAGCATATTATAAGAAATCTTGACCTTGAAATTTACGAGGGAGATTTTACTGTAATTATGGGTTCATCTGGTGCAGGTAAATCAACCCTTTTGTATGCACTTTCGGGAATGGATAAGCCTACTCTGGGGAAAATTACATTTTCGGGAGAGATTATTTCCGATTATTCCAGTGATAAATTAGCCGTATTCCGCAGAAAGCACTGCGGCTTTGTATTTCAGCAGATTCACCTTATGGATTCCATGAGCATTATGGATAATGTCCTCAGTGCAGGACTTCTCACAGGGCAGAAGAAAAAGGTGCTTATCGAAAAAGCAAAAAAGCTTTTTGAAAGAGTTGGACTTGATGAAAAGCTGCAAAAGAAATTCCCCTCACAGCTTTCAGGCGGCGAGGCACAGCGTGCAGGCATTATCAGGGCAGTTATAAATTCTCCCGATGTTGTATTTGCTGATGAACCCACAGGAGCGCTTAACAGCTCCAACAGCGATGCAGTTTTAAACGTGCTGTCAGAGATAAATAATGACGTACAGTCTGTTGTTATGGTTACTCACGATATGAAATCGGCAAGACGCGGAAACAGAATTATATATGTCAAAGACGGTGTGGTATGCGGTGAATGTGACCTCGGAAAATACGTAAGTGGAGATAAAGAACGTCACGAAAAGCTCCGTGCTTTCCTTAAAGAAATGAACTGGTAAGGGGTGCGGATATGAACAAAATTTTCAATCTGATTAAATCAAACATCAGAAAAGACGCAAAGCAGACTATTTCATTCTTTTTTATTATAATATTCGCCTCCGCACTGCTTTATATCGGCTTCATTACCGCAAAAGGTTATCAGGAATTGTGGGAAACAAAAACAAAAGAGTATGATACACCCCACATTCTCTCAGTTGTAGAAAGCAAGGACACAAATGCTATTAATGAATGTCTTGACAATGTAACGGGAGTTTCGGAATATTCCTATACCGATATGATTCATACAGTTATTACAAATGAAGTACGTGGAGATGATAATATAGGAGATATTCTTTTTCAGCCGTACAGCAATTTTGGTGTATGTGATAATCCCGGAATGGTAGAATTATCGGAGAACACCTACGAAAACGCTATATATCTTCCTATTGTATGCAAATATTACTGGGATTCCGAGCTTGATACGGAATTTAAATGTACTATCGGAGATGAAGAATACACCTTTATGGTAGCAGGCTTTTTCGAGCGAATGATGACAGGCGGAAACGGCGTATACAGATATTCAATGTTTGTAAATGAGAAAGATTATGAGAGAATTTCAGCGAATCCCATATCTCACAACAACACAGCATATTTTATAAAATTAGATGAGAACGAAGATGATGCAAAAATTTCCGTCCGCATAACAAAAGAGTTTGGAAAAAAAGAAATTACCACATTTAATATTTTAAAAAGTGACGCCGAATTTGCAAGAATGCATCTGCCGGATATACTTTCTTCTGTTCTTATTGCTTTTTCTCTTATTGCGGTAGTTATAACCCTGCTTGTAATAAATTTCAGAATTTCCAACAGTATTGAACAGGATATAAAAAATATCGGTGTGCAAAAGGCTATAGGCTATACAAGTTTTCAGATACGACTTGCGATTATTCTGCAATTTGCATTAGTAACAGCAGCAGCTTCTGCAATTGGTATTAGCCTTACATACCTTTTTCTGCCTACATGGGAGCAGATTATAAGGACAGAGGCACTCTGCATCTGGGAATACGGAATCGACTGGTTTTGCGTTATGGTCACAGCCGGCTTGCTTACATTTGCGGCAATTGCGGTATCATTTTTCTCTACACGCAGAATCAACAAATTACAGCCTGTAACGGCATTAAGACAGGGCTTGAATGTTCATAATTTCAGGAAAAATCATTTTCCTCTTGATAAGTCAAAAGGCTCACTGGGTATGCTTCTTCCATTCAAGGCAATATTACACTGGAGCAAGCAGAGCGTACTTCTTATGGTTATGATGATTGCTATTGGTTTTACAACGGCATTTGTGATAGCTTTCGGATATAATGTAATTTTAGATGATTCACGCATGATGAGACTTTTATCTGCAAATCACGAAAATGCTACAGTTTTCATTACCGATGATGATATAATTCCTGAAATTGCCGCAATGGAGGAGGTTGAAAAGGTTTACAGATATAATTCAGAAATGGCTGCGGCTATAGGCGATTATCAAGTAATTCTTGAATCTGCCGATGATTACAGTGATTTCAGATTTGACGGAATTTATGAAGGCAGAGCGCCAAAATATGACAACGAGATAGTCATATCCGGTAATATAAAGAAGCATCTCAAAGTTGAATTGGGGGAAGAAATAGAAGTCAGCTGCGGTGCGTACACAGAAAAGTTCCTTATTGTAGGATTGACACAGACCACATCATCAATGGGGTGGGGGTGTTATATCACTGAGAAAGCAAGAATAAACCGCCTGCATATCCCGCTGAATTATACTCATTTGTGCGTTGATCTTAAAGGCGGAATAGGAAGCGGATATGCAGACAGTACAGATGAATTCATCACAAAGCTCAAGGATAAATACAAGGAAAAGATTACAGGTGCTATAAATGTAGATTTCACGCTGTATGAGGATAACTCGCTTCTTGCTATGATGCAGGGAATTGTATTTGTTTTTGCAGTTCTGATACTGCTTTTTGTAACGCTTATTATAAATCTGATTATCAAAACAGTAACCGTAAGGCGACAGCACGAATTCGGCATACAAAAGGCTATCGGTTTCACAAGCAGACAAATCAGAAGACAGCTTGGTATGGAAACTATGTCGGTTTCCGTGGTAGGAAATATAATTGGTGCAATACTTGGCTGCTGCTTCACGAATAAAATTGTATCATTGATTTTCAGCAGATTCGGCGTAATGAAAGCAGATTTCTATGTTCCTGTTTCAGTGGGAATTGTTTCGGTTATCGGTCTTGCAGTATTCATTTTTGCAATAACCTATCTTATATCGGCTAATATAAAGAAAATCTCGGCTTATAAACTTATTTCTGAATAAAAGAAGAAATGAAAGATGGAAGTTATTGCTTGAAGGGAATGGAATAGAGTATCCTGACCTCTGAACTGTATAACTGAAAACTAAAAGGCTGTTTTCGGGACGATAAAGCTTTACTTTACTCGTTTCGGAAACAGCACTTATTCATACGATAAAGTTGTGTTTATGTGAATTTGGCACATCCTTGGGCAGCAGTGGATCGAGTGGGCAGAAGTACTGTGCAAAGTGGGCAGTCGGTGCGGTATATACAACAATCCGCTCTATTTCAGCAGACTGTTTCATAAGCATATCGGTGTATCACCGTCGGAGTACAGGAAAATGAGAACAGGAAAATAATCTTTGGAAATTTGATTATCGATTATTTGCAATAAGATTCATAGTTCAGAGTCGCTCAGAATTAAACCCTATAAGACAATGTACATAACAGCTGAGCCTGCAAAGATATTCTGCAGCAGATACGGTATTTCCTTGAGAAAGTGATTCGGACAGCATCATGCAGATATTTTCACCAAGACTCATGTTAAGTTCGTGGCAGTAACTGCAAGCCTCTTTTAGTCTGGGAATAATATTAGCTCCTGCACAGGAAATACCTGAAAATCCCAAATCTGCAATAATATCTTCAAGCATTGCAATAACTTTTTCCATTATATCACCTCAAAAGCAGATATTTATAATCTTATTGCCGATTATACTGACAGGGTAATATTTCCCTGAAAAAATCCTTACAAGTAAATCACAATTCTCAAAAGGAGTATTGTGATTATTTTCAATAAATCGGATTATTTTACTGTTTATTTCGTTAAATAACAGACTGCACTGAATTTCTTCAGTGTTATCACCGCTTAATTTATAATATAGTCTTTGGAAGATGCTGTTAAATTCAACTTCTGTAAAAACGGGATTTTTAATAAGAAAAAACTGTTCTGTATTTTTCGGGAAAAAGTAATCATATTCCTCATTTTCGGGAAGCATGTAAAGTTTATCGGAAAGCATAGATTTATCTAATTCTGCACCGATAAGGCATGAAGTCTGCTTTGATGATGAAATACGTCTGCGTTCATCAGATTTATAGTTCATCAGAGTGAAATTTTTACCCGAAAGCTGAATTACCGCTGTATTATTCTGCCAATGAATATGTTTAGCCGCAAGTTTTTCAAGCTGCTGCAAATTACCTGCATTTTCCGTTGATTTGTAGAAATCAGGAAGCGTTATATTATATGTGAAAAAATCATTCAGTTCTTTTTCTAGGAATATTGCAGTAATACCTGCATATCCCGATTCGGAACGGCGTGGATATATTCCAAGACATATAAAATAACCCTTTCCCGAATTTTCATAAACTGTATTTTTTAGCAGTACGCTGTTTTGTTTTTTTATTAAAGCATCGGCTATATTGTAAAGCCTGCAAATCTGTTCTGTACTGCGAATCTGTGAAAAATCGGCACTTTTTGTGTTCATAAGGTTGATTTGTTCCGAAAAACTGCGGCATAAATTTGAAATATTGCGATAGGCACTGCCGCCCCGCAGTGATAGACGTACAAAAAGTTCGCAATCGTTTGCAGTACAGTTCATTATGCCTTTTTTCAGAATATTTACCGCTGTTGATTTTACATCTTCAAGATAAGTAAAGTCAATTTCTTTTTCGGATTTTTTTGTTTCATTGTCTGATTTTGCTGTTTTTGAAATTTCGTCTGTTTTTGTTTGATTTGTATTGCCTTTGAATTGTGATACTGTAATTGCAGCTGAAATGATATGACGGCATATAACCTTTGAAGAACAGCTGCATCTGCTTGATTTAATATCAGCGGAGAGCGTTACAGTCACATCACTGAGAGTAATTTTTATCATATCATTTTCGCAGGATGCAAAAATATCTGAAATCCCGTCAAGGTCCTTGAGCGCACGTTTGTATATACCCTTGTTTGAGAACTCAATCAGCGTGTTTTCATCAAAATTTGCGGCAATATTTTCTGCCAGCAAAACTGTTTTTTCATCTGCTATGACATTATATTTCCTATCCAATCTGCCAACTCCTCCGGTGTAAGAGCTGCTGTATCAGCTCCAAGATTTGCAATATATTTAGCAGCACTGCGATTATAAACAGGCTCTGTTTCATAATTGAGTGCAGGCAGTACAATGAGCCTTGAACCGCTTTCAAGAATATCCCTGCATTTTTTGTAAACTCTGCGTATATCTCCGCCTTCATATAAATCTGTAATCAGTATCACAATAGTATGCTGGGGATGTGAAATCAGATTTTCGCCGTAACAGAGTGCTTTGTAGATGTCTGTTCCGCCGCCAAGCTGAACTTTCATAAGAGTATCAGTACAATCGCAGATGTATTCGGTCAAATCGACAATATTTGTATCAAAAACTACCAGATTGGTACTGAGAAATGGCAGTTTAGCAAAAATAGATGCCATAATTGAGGAATAAATTACCGATTCAGCCATACTTCCGCTTTGGTCGGCAAGAATAATTACATTCCATGGATTGTATCGTTTTATATTGCTTCTAAAATAAAGCTTGCTCGGTACTATAGTTCCGTATTGTTTATTGTAATTTTTGAGATTTCGTTCAATAGTACGCTTAAAATCAAAATTTCTAAAAACCTTGTGACTGCTTTGTACATCACCGCTTTTTCGTCCGCATATACAGCGTTTAACTTCGGTTTCCAGCTTCTTTTCGATTTGTTCCGCTGTTTTGCGGATTATTTCGTCAGTCTGAGCTTTAACTGCCTGAGGAATTATTCCTCTGAAAGTCAGCAGTTTTGCCAGCAGGTTTATATCAGGTTCAAGAGTTCGCAGAATATCGGGATTTGTAAGCATTTCATCAATGCCATATTTCGTAAGAGCGTCCTTTTGTAATATTTCAGCTGTACTTTTAGGAAAAAGTATTTTTATTTTTCTGAGCCAGTCAGGTACGTTCAATACAGAGTTTCCACGACCGCCATCTCTTATGCCTCTTTCAGCGGAATATTCTCTGTCATACAAAAAAGCAAGGCAGTCATCTTCCGACGTATATTTACCGTCAAGAGGCAGGCTTTCTTCTGCAAACTGTCCAAGTATAAGCCGCCATCTTGAAAGCATTTCATTTTTTTCAGTCATTGCACTCACCGCCTTCGAACATTCCCCATTTTTCCATGATTCTGCGAGCTTTTCTGTCACATTCTGAAGCAAAGATAATCTCCTCTGCACTAAATATAAAGCTTCCTTCAAAACTTTCAGACGATGTACCGTAACGTTCGGCTATTTTTGAACTGATTTTTGCAGTTTCCTGCGGTAAAAATGAGGTAAACGCCCTTCTGAAAAAGGGGAGTGAAGACATAAAATCAACGTGTTCCATTGCAGAAATTGCAGTATCTATGCTTTCAAGTACTTTTTCATTATTCAGAATCACATCCCGCCCGACGGAAATAACACCGCTTAAAAAATCAGCAGCTGATTTTCCGTCGGAGGTTTTCATATATCCGCTTACGGCTTCACAATATTCCTCATTGCTGAATATGTTTGATTTTGCACATATTGAAAGGCAGACACCGTAAATACGAGGAGATGCAGCTGCACCCACGGATATTTTTTTCATTTCTTCAAGAAAATCCCATTGAGAGCAGTATTGCGGATAATCTGTTGTAAGGGAATACATCATTCTTATTCCGCTGCATATTCTTTCAGCGGAATTATTATCTGCATTTTTTACGCTTTCCAGCTTGTTAAGTGCAGTCATAAAGGATATTTTCAGCAAACCAAGTACAGATATATCACTGCGTGAAAAAATTGTACGCAACAGGATTATTACCTTATTTGCGTATAACATGAAGTCACATTGAGAAAGAAAATCAGTATCATCACGAAGCTTTTCGGCGGCAGAAGGCAAAAACTGCTCTGCTTTATCTGCAAATCCCATAGTATAAGTGAAAAGCAGGAATTTTCCAATTGCTTCTCCATTTTGTGATGATGAAAATTTTCTTGCAAGAAGATTCATACATATATCTGAAATAGTTCCGCCGAAAACTGCTAAGTCCGTAAGCTTTGCTTCGACTTCCGTGCTGTAGCGTACACTCCAATGTTCACGTATCAGAGATGTATCGACATTGTTTACATAATCAGGGCCGCTTTCGGTATGGGCAAAATTTATTTCAAGAAATGCCATTCTGTGAAGAAAAGCACTTTTTTCGCTGTGAGTCTTGTTTTTTACTATGTCGAGAATTATATTCTGTCTTGCAGCTGTTCTGAGATTAATACGGAATTTTCTGCATTGCACTCTGAAATCAATAACGCATGGAGGAGTTATATCAGCACTTTCATCGGAAATATTGACTTCGCCTGCACCAAGTCCCGTCATAATGTTAAAAAGATAGTCAAGTTCAAAAGAAGCTGAGGAATCAATACTTCCTTTAACAAATGCAGACCTTACACCATCTGTCAGTTCAAATGCACCCGGCTGAGCCTTTCCACGCAAAGAAGCAAGTTCGTGTGCCATATATTTTGCCTGTATTTCATCGGTAAGAGAAATATGCTCGTTTTTTGAACGTGCATATCTTGCCGCCCCTAAAATGTATTCCTGTACAGTTTCGCTGTATGGCTGTGGTTTGCCGCTGATAATTTTTTTCCATATAGAGGAATAAAAGGCAGGAAATGGTATACCTGCACCGTATCCGTTTCTGCTGTCAGCTTCGGGAAAGCTGTAGGGGACAAGATACAGTGAAGCGTCAGCTTTGCTGTAATGTTTGAAATCCAGCTTTTCCGTATCATTTTCAAGACCGTCAATATGATATGCTCCCGCAACCACAAGTATTTTTTTATACTGTGTTTTGTATTTTGCAATGCGGCTTCTCATGAAAGCTTCTCTGTATCGATTGGTTTCATCAGCAGGGGAAAGCTCTCTCATATATCTGCCGAGTATCCGCACAGAATTTACGAATTCTTCGTCTGTTTTTTCAAGACCGTTTACTTCAAAGCCCAGTTCCCAGAATTCCGAAAAGCTTCGGCAGCCGCTTTTTTCAGCAGTTTTATTGTAGTAAACAGCTGTGCTGTCATCGCTGAAACGTTTCAGCGTTTTTTCGCATTTTCCAAATTGTACAAGCTGAAGTGCATAGGGCATATCTATAAAACAAGACGGTATGCCAAGCTTTTGACCTTCACGCATTGCAGTAAGTTCAGGAGAATAGTCCAGAAAGGGATAATATGCACGATATTTTTCGTTATCATCACTAACCAGACCATTCTTGTCATCGAAACCGTAGTATATACATACAGGAGGTTTGATTTCATCGCTGCCAAGGTATTTTATGAGATGACTGCCGTCCTCGGGACCTTCTATAAGTATACATTCAGGTTTATAGTCACGTATCACGTTTTTCAGATGAACTGAACAGGCAGGGGAGTGATGACGGACAGGATAATACACTATGTCAGAATTATAGTCCAATGCAATTCCGTTTTTCACTTTATACAACTCCTGCTATCGTAAAGATTATTCCATATACCGCCGTATTTATCAGCTCGAAGTTTTACCGCACCTGTATAATACTCTTTAAGCTTCGGAAGATCGTCACGGTTTTCTTTTAATACAACTCCGAGAAGATTTTCTGTAAGCTTGTTCATGGAAATTCTTCCGCTGCCGTAATATTCTGCATCAAGAGCTGACTGATAGTAGACAGAAACAGCCTCGGCAGTACTCATAATGCAGGACATTTTGGGAATACTTGCTTTTTCCTGTGAAATGCCGCTTCTCAATTCGCTGAATACCGTTGCAAGAATTTCCGCAGCGTCTGTCTGGATTTCGGCTTCAATACCTGCTTCTGCCAACATTCTTGCACATTGTTCAGAAATAATTTTGGCTTCAAGTTTTATATTTTTAACAGGCTGAACTGTTTCAAAGTTAAAACGCCTCTTGAGTGCGGAGGACATATCGTTTACTCCCTTGTCACGTGTATTTGCTGTGCCGATTATATTAAAACCTTTCTTTGCGAAAAGAAGTGTGTCATTTCCTTCAAGTTCAGGAATATTCATCACTCTGTCACTCATTATGGATACAAGCGTATCCTGTACTTCAAGGGGACAGCGTGTGAGTTCCTCAAAGCGTGTGATAATACCCTCGTTCATGCCTCTGTACACAGGAGCAGGAACAAGAGCTTCCTTTACGGGTCCTTTTGAAAGGAGAAGTGCATAGTTCCATGAGTATTTTATGTTATCCTCTGTTGTACCTGCTGTACCCTGCACCGTATTAGTAGAACAGCCGCTTATTGCCGCTGAAAGAAGTTCGGAAAGCATAGTTTTGGCAGTTCCGGGTTCACCTACAAGCATAAGACCACGGCTGCCTGCAAGGGTTACAATTGCACGTTCAACAAGGGAATCATCACCATAGAATTTTTGTGGTATCTGAACTCCGCAGACGGGCTGCTCAGAACCAAGTATAAAGGTTCTGACAGCTCTCGGAGAAAGTTTCCAGCCCTCAGGTCTGCGGTTATTTTTATCATACTCTGCAAGAGCTTCAAGCTGTTCTTTGTATGCTGTTTCTGCAAGGGGCTTTTGCACATTCATTATATTTTTTCCTCCTATTCGAGAATACCCTCAAGTATATTAAGACAGCAGCTGACAAATCTGCCGTTAAGTTCAAGGGGATTAATGCTGTCGTAATCGTTGTAAGAATCGGGAATTGTTTCTCCCTCAGGCAGTCTGTAGAAGTAAACATTTTCAAGGATTACAGATTCATCATAGCTTTGACCAACATACATATTTTCGCCGTTCATTGCCATACCGATTCCAAGAACTCTGTCCTGAATATGATAGCCGCTGAATCCGCCGCCGTCCTCGATTGAACTGCGTACAAGGCTGTATTTTTTTGCTGCTCCTGTCATTGAGCCTGTAACAAATTTTCTGTCGCTGTATTTTGAAACACAGCCCTTTTCGTTTATATCCTCATCGGTAAGCTTGATAATATTTGCGGAAATCTGGGCAAAAGGCTGAATTATTTCATAATCCGCAAGCTGTTCAGCCCATGCTTCAATTGCATCATCTGTAAGCTCAATTGGATGAACGAGGGATATTTCAGCATTATCTGGAAGTTCAAATTCGTCATCGTTCATGTCACAGAATGTTCCATCATCAGTATATCTGAATGTACTAATAAGTTTTTTGTTTTCGTATATACCCCATATAAGATTGCGTGCAAATCGGTGCATTACAGGATTTTCAACAAAAAGAGCGTTCCAGTCAGATGTATTCCATGTTCTTCCGTTACGGAAAACATCTTCAAGACGGGTTTTCTGTGAAGCAGTTACAGCTTTAAGCTGTTTTTTAAGATCTGACAGATATTTTTTTGCTGTTTCAGCCTTTGATGCGTCATCATCCGCATTAGGCTTAGGGAGAGATTTTACTTCTTTACCCTTGCTGTTGTCATAGATTGAAAGTGTAAAATCAGGCATAAGACTGAGCGTAAAAGTACGGCTGCCATAGTCAATAACTTTTTCACCGTTTTTGTCAAGTCCTAAATCAGGCACAATTTTATCTGCAAGAACATCAATAGGTACACCGAGAGCTTCTGCTGCAAAGGAAAATGCAGATTTAGCTGCGGATTTCACCTGATTGTTGGGGAATTTTGCAGATATATCGTTTACCATCATCAGTGCGGTACTTCCGCCGTTAAGAGCAATTGCATTAATTACAAATGCTCCCAAAGCACCTCTTGAAGCTTCTGCCCATGCAATAAGCTGTTTTTTCAGAGCAAGAATCTGGGTGTCAGATGCAAATATACAATAAGGCACCATAATCATTTTAGTTTTATTATCAGCACCGTTTTCAAGCCAGCATTGATATATATTTTCAATACAGTTTGAAAAATCGGGAGCAAACATACGTTCTGCAAGTTTGGAGCAAACTGCAAGCTTGTACGGCGAATCAAGGTTCATATACTCCATGAATATATACTTTATCATATCCGCAGGTACATTTCCTGAAAAGTCGGCATAACGGACTCCCTCAAAACAGCTATCGGGAATAAATGAAATTTTCTTTTCAAGGGATTTATCGTAATTATCTGAAATAAATTCTTCTGCAAGTTCATTAGATATAAATGCAAAATCTGCACCATATTTTTTGTCATTGTCCCATTTTTTGATTAAAGCCTGTGCCTTGCGTTTTTTATCTGCTTTAAGAGATGGGAGGATTTCCTCCAATGACGGACGAACAGCATCCTCGTTTTCATATATTGCCTGTGAGGCTAAACGGCTTACAACTTTTGATTTGTTGTAAAGAAGCTTCAGAAGAAAGTCAACGTCTTTACAGCCTGCTTTTGTACAAAGAAGCTCAGCCCAGTATGCAGCCTGTGCAGGAGTATCTTTTATTTCGTCATAAAATGCAATAGCTTCATCAATATGCTCTGATACGAATTTCTCCATTCCTGCACCGCTGAAAATCTTTTTCCAGTCCGACGGACAAAAATCAATTCCGCTGTAAAGTATGCCATAAAGGTTTGATTTTACTGATACACCTTTGCTGAGAAGAATATTGAGAGAGTCGTATACCGAAATACCGAAGCTTTCTGCTCTGACACAGCAGAAGCATTTCTGCATTTCTGAGAAGCGATGCCAGCCTTTGTGATCGTTCATTCTGTCCGCAGTAAGAAGCAGAGTGTTTATTATATCATGGGCAATCTTACTGTAGTCGTAGAGTTTTATAAGTACAGAAAGTCCCATAGGACGCCAGCTTGTTTCAACTGTTTTTTCGGTAAGCTTAAAAGAGGAAATCGCTTTTTCGCTATTCTGAATTACACTATGATAAAATCTGCTTGCAGGTATATCAATACTTTCTGAAAAGCGTTCACATATATGTATGAAGGTTCTCTCAAATTTTGCAAGACATTCCTGTCCTCTGCCGTCTTTTAATGCTATAAGGAGTGCTTCGCATACATAATATATCTCAGGAATCCATTTCGTCTGATATGCCATATTAATCATAAGCGGAAGAAGATGTTCCTCATCCGCAGCAACCTTTTCAGCCTCGGCAAGTCTGATCTTGTCACCGAATATATTGCTGACAGCACTGAAAGTATAGACGTCATGAAGTTCAAGATCAAAGAGCAAATCCCTTATTTCTTCATGGGAATATGCTTTGCTCATTTTTAGGATGTGTGCCGTAGCTGAACTGTATGAAAGATTCTTTAATAAATATTCTTCAAAACGCTTGTCGGTTTTATATATGCCTGCAAGGAGGCACATTCCAACTGAACCGTTTTTTATTGCATAATCAAGTATGCAGTCATAAAGGCTTTTGGTGAATAATCCCGATATGCTTTTTTTCTTACCCTCTCCACGGGCGATAAGTTCTGCGGCAATAAAATATGATATAGCTTTTGTGCGTTTGTGCTTTTCATCTGATATAGGACTGCCAAGAAAATCAGGAGTTACAATTTTTGCAGCTTCATCGCTGTAAAACTCCATAAACCACGTTGCGTAATTTTTAAAATCATCTACGTCAAAATATCCGCCAAAGAAAGTACAGTTTGAAAGGATATATTCAAGACTTACACCGCATCGGCTGAGAATTTCAATTTCTTCTCTGCTTGAAACTATACCCTCACGTCTCATTGCAGCAATGGCACGCAGACATCTTGCTGCTGCTTCTGCATTTTCGCTGTCAAGCTCTGAAACAATTTTTTCTTCGTATTTCATACTATAGGTCCAAGGATATTTGCTTATTTTTCCAAAACTGGCATCATCTCCGGCTATATAATCAAGAGCAGCCTGATCAAGATAATTATATGCGAAATAACGTTGTTTCATAAAGTCAATGATTTCAAGTTTGTTCATTTAAAAATACCTCCGTAAAACAGTATGTTTTGTGATGTGGGATATCAGTCACACATTCTACAAATTGGGCTATTACATTTTTCGGCACTCTCCGGCAGCCCAATTCGGGCTGCCGAATTTGTTGTATAATCAAGTTTGCGTCGGGAATGCCGTTTTCGTCATAAGAGCCGATAATCAGCGCCGGTATAGGATAAAGTATTCATATCTGCTAAATCATACAGATTCTGTAAAATAATATTCATTAGGGAACCTCATTAATTCAAGTGAGTATGGTTTATTGCTGCGATTTCCTTTGTAATAGTACGGCTGTAGAATGCTGCCCATAGAATTATGCTATCCATCTTTTCAAGAAATTCTTTTTTATTGGTTTTAGTCCATCAAATTCATCATTTATTTCTGCCAGTGTCATCTGTCTCTCCATAACTATATTATATCACATTTTTTATTTCTTGGCAACTGTGCGGTGTTGCCTAAAACAATATTCCCTGACGGCTTTAACCTATCAGTGCTCCTGTTATTACATCGTACAACGGAACTACTTTCTGTACTACTGCAACCATAAATGAAGGAAGAGGATTTGGTGATATTACCATGCATTTTCAGTTTGTATATGTTGACGGAAAGCAGTCAGAAAAGACTGATGGTTCAGTCTGTTTATAAAGTTTCAATAAGACATTTTTAAGGGGACACACTCTCTTGCAGAGCGTCCCCTCTTTTCAAACAGTCTATATGGTTAAATGAGAATATGAATAGAAGTAAAACTTGATAAGATGCCTGTGGGTACTGCCCACCGCTTTAACGCTGTGCGGGACGCTGTCCCACACTCTGCCAGAGGACTGGAATGGAGCATTGAGTGCTGATTCCAATAAGCCCTCATCACGGATTTCAGGTGAACTGCTTGATTGTTCAATCAGCATTCCGCCTATGTCGCAGTCACTTTGATTTTATTTTTCAGGAATTTTCAGAACCTGCCCTGTAAAAATCGTATCGGATTTCAGATTGTTCAGTGTTTTGATTTCAGCGTATCTTGCACCGCTGCCAAGATATTTCTCGGCAATACCCCAGAGGTTTTCATTTTTGGCAACCCTATGCTCTCTGGATTTGGGAACAGAAGATTTGGGATAGCCATTCAGCCCTGCTGTTTTCATCATGGCAGGATAATCCTCATAGCTGTAATTCAGGTCAACAGCGGAGGCAATGCCTTTGACAGTGCCGGTGTGGCTGTACTGCCAGATGCCGTATTCATACTTGAAATCGGTTTTCGTGACACCTGTGTGTGCTACCCATACGGCATATCGTTTTATGAAGTCGGCTGTAAATACGGATTCTAGAAATGCCTTGTAGCTGTAGATCCCGACCCAGTATCCGGCGGATTCCATGGCTGTACAAAAGGCAGCGGCAATATCCTGCAAACGTCTGTCGGACAAACCAAGCTGCGTCTTATCCTCGATATCAAAATAAATTGGATAGTCAAATCGCTTTCCTGCAATGGCTTTCAGACAGGTATCCGCTTCTCTTTTTGCCTCGTCAGCGGTCAGTGCGTAGCTGTACCAATATGCACCAATGTGAATGGCGTTTTCTGTACAGCCGGCGAAATTCCGCTCAAAGCTCGTATCCTTCTGAGAAAGCTCCCGTCCGTAGCCTGCACGCAGAATGGCAAATTCCACCGCATCGGCTTTGACCTGTTTCCAGTCAATTGTACCCTGATGTGAGGAAACATCAATACCTTTGTTCATGTTTCCACCTCCTGTTTATCATTATATTCGATTGCCAGAAATATGTTCAAAAGGCACATTTCAACTGAAAACAGAGAAATGTGCCTTTCAATCAATCGCCGTCAGACAGTGTTAGTCGATCTGCATAATGACAAGATGTGCAGAAACAGGACGAGTGCCGCCCGCAAGCGGTGTGATCGTCAATGCTGCAGCGTTGTCTGCAGGGTTTCGCACCGTTAAAACGGAGTTAATCACAGTGGTTGTGACAAGTGCCGTTCCCACAATCTGAGAAGCACCTGTCGCACATCCTGCCACAGTATATTCCAGATCTGCACCGTTCAGTGTCAGAATCAACTGTCCCGCTTCATCCACGCTGACAAAGAATTCTACCAGATAAGTGCCGATCTCGCTGAGGCTGAACGAACTGTCGCTCGTCCTTGCAATGCCAGTACCGCTGTTCGGACCGTCCTGCGGAAAACTTACATCTGTTCCAGGTGCAACTGATGCTGCGTTGTTAGGCGGCATCAGTGCGTAAAAATCTGCATATCCCAGAACGCTGCCAGCAGGTCCCTGAGGTCCGATAGGTCCGGTTTCGCCGATAGGTCCCTGAGGTCCGATAGGTCCTTGTAATCCACGGATTCCCTGAGGTCCACGAGACCCCTGAGGTCCACGAGAACCCATTGGTCCGGGTGGGCAAATCGAGCATCCGCAATTATGCTCGTTCATCACGTGACAATCGTTTGCTCTGCGATTATTTTCACTGGAATTATCGTTACAACGGCAATTCTGATTGTCGTTAAATAAGTTTTGTCTGCTCATTTCAATCCGCCAGTCTTTTATTAGGGTACCTGCATTGTAGTACCCGTTTTATTATATGCTGATTTGAGGAAAGTGACAATGAATGAGCTGAAAAAATCCTTAATTTTGCAGTAATGATATAAAGACATCTGAACATAAGATTTTCAAGCAGTGATTCAACTCATTTGACATATAGAAGAAAATAACAGCTGTTCTCAAAATACTGCCGCCGCCAATGACGTATACATCGAGAATATGAGCAATACCCACAAGAATAAAAATGAGCACCTTTTTAAAGATGCCCTTGAATCCAACTTCGCTGGATTATTTCTTGTCGATAATCGCACACATTACTCCTGTGACGTAATCAGCGACAACAAACACAATTAATGCAATCATCAAGTTGTCACATCCTCCGAGAAAATAGCCGAGCCAGCCTCCGATTGCTGAAAAGCAGACTCTTGTCAGCGTCCAGAACTCTTTCAATTTTCATCATTCCTTTCTTAAAATTGTAATAAAAATACCGCCTGTGGAGTGAACCACGGGCGGTTGTTGACGTTATTCAGTTGTGTAAATTGTAATTTGTCAGATAGCTATTTTTTCGAGCGATTTATAATAGCGGAAATGAGCTTTTTAATAAGCAATATAACATCTATTAAAAGAATGATAAAAAGCCCCGCTATAGGCAGAAGAAAATAAAAAAATGGTGCAGGATGCCCTATTCTATCATTAGGTGGAGGCGAAAAATTAGTAATGTAAAACCAGTCAATTACCATACCAATCAGAAATAACACTACTAAAGCGAGTAATCTAACTTTTATCTTCATATTTCCTCCTTAAAAAGCAAATGTACCAATCAAATTCCGATTTGGTTTACCGACATGTTCGGTTTTCTCTATTATACATCATTTCTCGCAAAAAGTCAATTCATAACCTCAACCTGATAAATCTCAAATTAGTGTAAATGGTGAGGACTTAGTAATTGAGAAATTCCTCATTGAAGAAATGACTTTTATATACGCTGTATTCGCTGCAAAATGTATGGCTGGGCTATACGATTTACTTTTGTTTTATACGGCTGAATAAGAACTGTGAAATAGCAGTAACAGCAATAATACCCAACGCAAGTGCGCAAGCAAGCTGCAGGGTAGAAACTGCTTTTTCAAGAAATGTTGTAAAATTACTTTCAAATGCCGAAGCCATTGTATAATAAAGTGAGCCACCGGGAATCAGCGGTATGAGTGATGTTGTAACAACAGGTGCGGCAGGCGTTTTCAAAATTCTTGCCATAATCTCGGAATAGAGCGATATAATGGCGGCTACGATAAAATAGTTTATCGGCTCATTTGAGATAAAATGGCTAAGTACAACGAACAGCCCCCACGATAGAAGTCCTCCGACAGCTGCCGCAATCAATCTTTTTCCACGCATATTGAAAAGTATGCCAAAGCACAGCGAACCTATGAAACCTGCCGCAATCTGAATAAGCTCTGAACTTGTCATATTGCACCTCCTGTCAGAAAAGCAACAGCAAAATACCCTGCGGCGATAGCAAGAGCAGTAATGCACGCTTCAATGGTACGAAGCAATCCCGCAATGCTGTCGCCTACAAGCAAATCTTTTAATGCAGTTGTAAGACCGATACCCGGTATAAGCGTCATTATGTTTCCGATGATTATCTTATCAACTGCTGAAATAAAACTGAGTCGCAATGCAGTATATGCAAGTACAGCTGCGATAAAAGTCGAAACAAACTTGCAGAAAATTTTGTTCTTTACTGTTTTATCGCTGAGTAATATCACAAATCTGACTAAAGCACCTATTATAAATGAAACTGCTGCTTCTATTGTTCCTCCGCCGAAGAATAGCGTGAAAACTCCTGCAATAATCGCATAACAGATAAATTCAAGCCATAACGGGTATTTTTTACTCATAGAAATCGCTGTGAGTTGCTTTCTGATTTCATTGTCAGAATATTTATTTTTACATATACTTCTTGAAAGCTCATTGAGCTTATGAAGCTTTTCATAGTTCATAGATGTTTCAGTGATACGTCTTGTCTGAGTGTATGCTTTGTTATCCGTATGTATTGTAACAACAATGCTGCTTGTTATAATGAAAACATCGGCACGTTGTGTACCGTATGCAGCAAATATTCTTTTGATGCTGTCCTCAACCTTGTGCACTTCTGCACCGTTTACTAGCATTTGTTCGCCTATATCCATAACGCTGTCAAGTAATTTTTCCATTGTATACCTCCAATTCGTATTAATTTATTCTATCATAAAACGCTTTGAATGTAAACCGTCTTTCCTAAAATTTTACAAGATATTGCTATTGGGAACCTCTAAAAACCTCCCTCACGGCGAACTTCCTATAACAAATACCATTTGCTGCGTTGTCAAACCTTGCAATACATCAAGTATTACTGCGGTTTGCCGCCTTGCAACTGATATTTGTCATATACGGAATTTCGCTCGTGTTCCGGTTTTTAGAGAA
>JAFXAJ010000020.1 GCA_017517145.1 Ruminococcus sp. | reverse complement strand
ATAATTTTTTTGTTCACGTTAATCTCTCCTTAATTTAAATTCGGATTTGAGAAGAAAAACTTCATGTGTTCGGATTTTATACGATTAGCCCAACCAATTATTTTCTTAAAACTTACCATATAAAAACTCCTTTCAATATAAATTATTAATACAAAATTATTTTAGTTCATTGGACTCTCTCCTTTTGCTTTTCTTACTTATATTGTAACATATCACATAAAAAATGTCAATACACCTACTGAATATGTATATTTTTTATTTGTACATAAAAATGAAATCTTTCTCAAACTTGACATTTCTTAAAAAAAGTATTATAATTAAATGGAAGTTAATCGAAAGGACGGTTATTATGAAATACGGACTTGTTATGGAGGGCGGCGCAATGCGTGGCCTTTTTACCGCAGGGGTTACAGATGTGCTTATGGAAAACGGCATTACTTTTGACGGCGCTGTTGGCGTCTCCGCAGGGGCTTGCTTCGGCTGTAACTATAAATCAGGTCAGCGTGGCAGGGCTATACGCTATAATCTGCGATTCTGCCGTGATAAACGCTATTGCAGTGTGTATTCTCTCCTCAGAACAGGCGATATGTTCGGCGCTGAATTCTGTTATCACACTATGCCCGATGAACTTGATATTTTCGATTATGATGAGTACAACCGAAATCCAATGGAATTTTACGTGGTATGCACCGATGTAGAAACAGGTAAGCCTGTATATAAACGCCTTAATACAGCCAATTATGAAGAATTGGAATGGATTCGTGCTTCCGCATCAATGCCCTTGGCTTCACGTATTGTGGAAATTGACGGGCGAAAGCTTCTTGACGGCGGTATTTCCGATTCTATTCCTCTCGGCTTTATGGAGCGTCATGACTATGATAGAAATATTGTAATCCTCACACAGCCGAGAGACTATGAAAAAAAAGACAGCAAGAGTTTTTCTCTCATTAAAAGAGCATATAAAAATTATCCTGCCCTTGTCAAAACGTATGAAAACCGTCCCAAAATGTACAACGAACAGCTGAAATCTATACGTCAGTCAGAATCCGAGGGTAAAGCTTACGTTATTGCTCCCCCTGCTCCCCTTCCTATCGGTCATGTGGAGCATAATCCTGATAAGCTTCTTGAAGTTTACAGAATCGGCAGAAATACTGCCATGAAATATATGGATGAAATTATAGAGTTTATGAGTAAATAAAACAACAAAGGGCAGCTTACACTGCCCTTTCTCTTATTTATCAGACTTTTTCTTGTAGAGAAATGAAAATAATCCTGAATCTTCTTTTTTGTCCTTTGGCTTATTTCCGCAGTCAGATGTAGACTGTGTAACTTTACCGCCATTGACTGAGATGTTGTTTATAGTCGGCTGCTGCATAATGTTTCTGTTGCAAGTCTGTTGACATGGTTCAGTTGATTTTGCGAATTTCTTTTTCGCCTTTTGTTTGTCCTGTTCCTGCTCACATTCTTTCAGATATTCAAAATATGCTCTCGCATTTGTATATGCTTTTTTGCAGTTCTTTTTTATGCCTGAATAAAGAAAACAATTTCTTAATAGCTCATCGTTTGAGTACTTGTCAACCACTTCATAATAATCTCTGCCATCACAGCTGAATCTGATACACCAGATTTTACTACAGTTATAAGTTTCAAGTGTTTCTTCTGCCTTTTTTTTCTTTTCTTTAGCAACAGGAGTATTTGCATACATCTGTTTAACACACTGCAAATATTCCTTATGCGTAAGGCATAAAAGTCGTTCTCCGCTTATTACAGGAACTTTTTTCTCTCTGTTGAGAATATTGTTTCTGTGAATATTTACTCTTTCTGAATTGAGTAATATGCCATTCTGAGCCCCTGAACCGCTGTTAGCGGAAAGACTTACGGCGCTGCTTCTGAAATCAAGAGGCATTTTTAAAAGCGTATTATACGACGCTACAGCAAAATTGTCAGGAATATCCATTGTCATCAGCTTTTTTAATGCGTCTGAAAGATTTTTCTTATAGTCATCTGTAAGAGCTGTCATTGATGCGTTAACTCTGTTGTCTATATCTTCAAGAGATATATCTGCCGCACCATCATATTCCCAACCAAGAGCACATAAATACAAAAGCTGCCATCTTGTAAGTTTCCATGCAGTTCTCAGACTTTCATTTCTGTGCAGGAAAAATCCCCTTAAATTCAAATCAGAATGTATTCCGTTTACAGAGCCTTTCAGCATAATATAGCCCTCAGGAATACAAAAACCAAAGATACATCCGTCAACATCCTGAGCAAATCTTTTAATATCATATCTGGAACGTCTGTCTTTTTCCATTGCATTAATAATACTGCTTAATAAATCTATTCCTTCTTCGTCAACTATACTCTTATTGGTACTTTCGGAAGTCAATACGATTTTTATATTGTCTATTTTCAATCCCGATGCTTCGGAATAATCTATAGAATGAAAACGGATTGAAAAAGCATTCATAATTATTCCTCCATTTCAAATATATACTTTTCAGAAATATTCTCAGAATTATTTATACCCCAATTCATGCTGACTGCAAAATCTCTTATTGCCTCAGCCTCTGCTTCAAGCTGTATTAAGTCAATAGTGCTTTCAATGGGAATTCTTTCACTTTTCATACCTGTTCCATCATTTGCATCACTTGTAAGACTCCAGTTTCTGTATAAAGCATTACTATATTCACTTAATTCAACATACAGATCGCACCTTTTGCGCTTTTTAGATACATCACGCTTTTTTATAGGCTGCATCTGTGAAAACGGATCAACTGCCGGAGGATTTACACAGTCATCATCAATGGTCGAAAATACGCAGTTAATTCCGTAATTTGCCCCTATTCTTTCAGCAAAACACTTTGCAAGAGGCCCAAAAAGAAAATAGAACGGCTGAGATGAGTAATTCATTAGATTACATAATTCAATCCAGCGATTTTTTGAGTTTTCTTCCTTGAATATGTCAAGTAAATCATCTGAAGGAGCATTCTCAAGAGCTGTGTACGGATTATAAAGCAGATTTTCAGGAATCTCTATGGTTTTTCCGATTTTTCCGTCTTTCAGCCTTCTGTAAAGAGATGTATTATCCTGCTCCAGCCAGAGTATAACAGAAGGAAGCATTGCAAAAAACTTCTCCCTGTGCTTGAATGGACAGCATACACCCTCCATTGACCATATATCAAAATTTCTTGCTTCTTTAAGCCATGTGCCTTCGCTGTCACCTTCAACTCTGGTACATCTCAGCAATGCACAGCAATAAGGCTCGTTCATATACACGAACATATATGTTTTGCCCCATGGATTCTTTTCAATTGCAAATGCTTTTTTTTCAGTATCACTTAAATCTCCCTGTACCCATAAATCGTTAAATGAACTCATGGCCATAAGCATTTCGTCTTTCCAGTAGGAAGGCGCCGCAAAAAGCTGATAACCTTCAAGTCGTTCCTGTCCTCTGCCATATACAAGTAAATCCAATTTCATCGGAATCACTCCTTTCTGTCTGTGTTTTTAGTTAATTTTCCTGTCATAATTGTCAGCAGCTGTTCAATTCCATAAATTGAATTCACCGCATAGGCATACTGCTTTCTGGCGTTCTCCAATTCCAGCACTCGCCTTGGAGATTTCTTCTGAAATACACTTCTGCGCATGGAAACCATCTTCTGGCTGTATGCTATTATCTTACGGTAATAGCTTTGACCATATTCTGCTGCATAATTCATCAGTTTCACAAATAATTGCTCTACGCCGTAAGGGGCAGCTTCCTCTATAGAATTAATTTTTTCATTGTCAAATCCAAGAGGATTATACCAGTAGGCAGCATATCCATATTCCTCGATGGCATTTAAAAACTGCTGTGAAATATAACTTTCAATGCCATTTTCTATTTCAGCTTTACCGTGGAATTTTTCTGTTTTTACTGCAATAACAACAGGTTTTCCAATTTGCACATTGGAATCAGCTATCTTATTTTCATCAGCAATAAACAACACTGCATCTGATTCACGACATTCATCTGTTTTGTCTGCTGTCAGACACTGAAAATGCACTCTGCCGCAGAATGTATCATTGCAGCGAAAAGCAAGCGTCATATTATCGCTTATCCTCTTAGCGCCAGCCATTGCATCTTTAAGAGAAAAAGCATCAGCTCTGTTGCTGGCAAGAAGTGATTCTGCAATTCTCTCTGAACCGGATAAGAGCTCTTTTCCCTCGTCGCACATTGATACTTCTATTTCATTATCATTTACAGTCAATACATTTCTTACAATTGCAGCTACGAATGACGAAAGCATTATTTTTCCGTCATTGAGATTTTCTGATACAACTGCCACATTAAGGACATCCTTTTTTGGCATGGAAATCCCTCCTATTATACAATTCTGCCTATATCAGCCTGCTTTTCCAGCGGACACTCACGGCAGTATATTGCATCATACATCTTCTTATCAGACATTATTACCTTGATTATATCACACAGGTCATTGCTCTGCTTTTTGAGCATATTTTTCTGATTTCTTACAGCTTTTTTCAACAGATTGATTCCCTTGTAAGATTCCCATTCAGCTTTTATATCTTCATTTGCTGCAAGAATTGCATTATAAAGACAGAAAAGTACTGCAATATCAATATTTTCCTGATTAATTTCAGCATTTGAAAGAAGTTCATTATTTTCATTTACACAAGGTGAGCCATCTTCTTTTCTTCCTATTGCTGTTACGGGTATTACGCCTCTGCTCCATTTTTTATTCTTCGCAGTTGTAAAAGCAGGCTGATATATATATCTTGTAAGGTCAAGGGCTGCTCTTGCAAATTTATCATCAATCATTCTCTTGTCAACTTCCGGACTGTCACACTGGGTTATGGCAAGAAGCAGACAATAATTCTTTGATGCCATGGCAGGTATAATACCATTAATTCTTAAAGCAGAAAGTGCGCTTATTGTGGACTGTTCCACAAACATACATTTTTCATTGGAGATTTTCTTCCTGATATGTGCGCTCATTGCTCTTGAATTTGCAAGTATTATACATGAATCGCTTTTACTATATAGTTTGTAAGCTGTTTAAGCATTACCTCAGGTACATTACAGGCATTATCCAGAAGTTCTCCTGCATAGTCAGTTATTTTGAGTATGCACTTATCTTCTGTGTTTATCTGAACTTTGAATGTAACTTCAACGTATTTTGTTGTTGCTGTACCGGGACGGAATCCTTTTTCCGGAGTTATTTCCCATGCTTTCTGAATTTCCGCTGAAATAAGGGTAGAATTATGTATGTCACCAGATGCTGCATTGATATTATCTACCTTTTCATCGTCTTTAACATCATTACCAATTCTTGCAGAGGAATTTATATTTCCGAATGCAGGTGCAGCTCCTCCGAAAGCAGGTGCTACACCGCCGCCAAATGCGGGAGCGGCATTACCTCCGAATGATGTAACCGCATTTGCTGCTTCTTCTGCCATATTCTCTGCAAAATCTTTGCTTTCTACTACAGTTACATTGCAGTTTTTATCATCATTAGCTACAATTCCGCTGCTGATTGATATTGGAATAAGACCGAATACATCTTCTCCGAATTCTATAAATCTATTCTGAAAAGCCTGCACAACTCCACCAAGAAAAGTAGTTTTGCCCGATGTAGAGCCGCCAAGCAAGGCTATTGAGATTTCTTTTAATTCATTCATATCATTTTCTCCTTTATACCCCTTTATAATCCTGCTTTCAGCTTTATTATCACGAATGCAGTAAATGCCATATATGCCATAACTCCACAGGTTATGAGAAGAATAATTCTTCTTGTATGCCCCATTCCAAACAAAATTCCTTTTATTAAACTTTTAAAATCGGATATACAGAAACACAACGACCATATAAATTGTATTATATATATAATCGTCAGACACACATTATTATTGTTAGTTGATATATAATTGCTATTCTGCTTTACTATAAAACTAAGAATCAGCATAAGTACAATCCAGATTACCCTGTCTCTTATAAGCTGATACTCTGTTATCTGGGGTATTGCATATTCATATCCACATTCAGGAGCTTCTTTTTTCTTGAATTTAGGTCTTTCAAGTATTGGTGCAAGTCTGAACTGTACTGCAAAATTTGCGGGAGTATCTATAGATACAATATTTCTATCCTTGCCGCTTTTGTATCCACGATTAAAGCAATCCTTGCACATTTCAGCAGGATTCTTGCTGTCGTACTCTACAACTGCTCCATTTGTATACATCTGACGGCATATAGGGCACATCGCCGGTTCGTTCTTTTTAGTATTCTTCCAGTATGCCATTAATAATCCTCCTGAATAGCTGTGTTGTTTTCAGCAAAATCGGGAACATCTGCCTCTGTAAATACATAAGCATTTTCCGGCGGCTTGATATTTCCCATAGCTCTCATAGCAGATACCTTATTCCTGTTTTCAGGTGTATCGCTGCCAAACACACTTACAGCCATTTCGCCAATTATTCTCTTGTATCTTATCTGACGCATTTCCTCGTGAAGCTGTCTGACAAGTCTTGCATTTCCCTGTGCTGAACGGCCTGATTCATAAAGCTTTCTGAGATATTCCCTTACAACCTTATCACATCCGTCAGATACGCTATCGGACGCTTTGCCGCACATTTTTAGGAATATGCTGTGAAGCTGTTCTGCATTATAATCAGGGAAATAGTATATCTTGAAACGTGATGCAAGTCCCGAATTTACATCAAGAAACTGCTGTACCTTATCTTTGTATAGAATAAGTATTATTGTAAATTTAGAACGATCTGTCTCCATACGGTTAAGCATAGCGTCTATAGCTTCCCTGCTGCCTTTTTCAAGAAGCTGATAGGCTTCCTCAATAACAAGCACTGAATTCATCTGACAGGCTTCATCCATTTTTTTACGCATATTTTCAGCGCTTCCGCCCTGATATGTACTGATTATTTCTGATGCGTCAACATATATAGGTTCTGTTCCGCCAAGTATTCCAAGGGTGTGATACAAATCCGCTGTAAGCTGCGCTGCTGTTGATTTTCCTGTTCCGGGACTGCCTGCCCATATCATGTGTGACGGTCCTGGATAAGGAATATTCTTTTCCATACACTCAACACGGACTGCAAGCTGGTCGTTGAACATTTCCGCAAGGAATTCAAGTCCTTCATACTCATAAAGCTTGCTGTAAATATCCTCGGCAGAAAATCCACGCTTATCAAAAAGTGAACGCTTATCTTCAAAATCTGCTCTTTCCACTGTTATATTAAGCCATTTATCCGCTGTCGGAGATTCACCGCTTTTTTCAAATTCAAGCATGTGACGGTAATTTGCACTGCGTTTTACCTCTGCCACAAGATTGTTTATATCTCTGGCATTACCGAAATTCTTACGGTCTCTGTCAGAAAAATAATTCTCAAAAAATATCGGAAGTCCGTTTATTACATCTTCTGAAAGAGATGTTACCTGTCCACTTATTCCTTCCGGCTTGCCAAATTTGCTGACAAAAATCTTTTGAAGCAGTTCCGGCTTGTATTCGTTAAGCGTTATAACATTTGACGCACTGAATCGTGAAAGGAGTCCTTCGTTCATCTTCCACACCTTATGCATCTCACTGGCGTAACCTGCAAAAATTACACAGAAATGATAATTGCTGTTCGTCATTGCCGCTACAAGAGTATTAAAAGCCTCATCACAGAATGATATATTATTATCCCCTTGTTTTTCAGCAAGAGAATATACCTCATCTACAAGAAGAACGCCCTCCTGTGCTTCTTCTATAAGAGATGCTGTTTTTATTGCTGTAGAACCTACATATTCGCCTACAAGCTTATCACGGGAGCCTATAACGGTATGGCCTGATTTAAGAACGCCCTCACGCTGCAAAATCTTTCCGATAAGATTTGCAATTTCCGTCTTACCTACTCCGGGAGGGCCCTGAAGCACGAAATTTGGTGCTTTTCCACGAGGCTTGTTTTCAGAACAGCTTGGTTCAAAACGGTCTATATTCATTTCAGGGGTAAAATCAGGAATTTCATCTTCTGATTTAGCGTCACTGGAATAAAGTCCTCTGTAATTTGTTACAAAGCTGTTAAGAACATGATAAGCAGGTTCCCATCCTTCACGGATTCTGAGAAGCTCAAGGGGTTCAACGTCATCCTGAGACTTGTCCTTGCTTTGAGGATAACATTCACGCACAATACCAGCATCCAGCCATACTATCTCCGATTTTGCAGATTCCATATAGCTTTCAAGCACTTCTTTGATAACTTTCAGCTGAGTATATCCGCTGCCACGATTACAGAAGCTTATTGCTCTTACTATATCCTGCATATCTTTACGGTAGAATCTAAGATAAGATTTTGCTGTATTGCCGTCTGCTGTTTTGTATGTATGTCCTTCAATACGGAACATCTCAAGCAATGACGTTATCTCGTCATTCATTGGAGAACCGATATTAAGACAAGCATTGCTGTTGAATTCAGCATTTTTCAGGAAAAGTGACTCCAGAACTGCTGCATGATTCTCCTGCAGCAGATTCTGCAAACCTGCACTATCAAGAGTTTTTGAAAGGAAAATACATATATTATGATTCTCGTTGGGAAGCCCTTTCCAGTCCTCAAAACATTCCATGAGCTTTCTGCCGTCATCTGTTGTACTGAGTTTTATAAGGTCTTCAAGACTTGTGAAAACCAACGCTTTTTTATCATTTGTATCTGTCATGAAACGGTTTGCAGCAACAGCTATCGAATCCTTCGGCAGATTTTTGGTATAAACCAGCTTGCTTTCCTTCTTAACTTCCTTTTTCTTCTCAGGCACAACTATTTCATCATCATCGTCATCATCAAAATCCATAAGATCATCATAGTCTGAAGTAGTGCTTGCCGGTGCAGGAGTCTGAACCGCAGGCATCGACTTAGCCTTGCCCTTCTGGAACAAATCCATAGCATTGCAGCCCGACTGGTCTATTGCATACAGCATTGACCGCTGGGATGAACAAAATACAACACTGTCATATCCGAGCTTATGAAGCCTGTAAACCAACAGCTCATCAAAATTCATTATTACGCCGTCAGGCATACAGAATATATCACTCAACTCTCCGGATATACAAAACATCCTCGTTGAAGTTTTATTAAATATAGAACCCATAATACCACCATATTCCTTATAATACAGCCAAGCTGCTATTATTTAAGACGTGCACCTGGATTTTTGCACATCTGTTTTACTCTCATTCTTCCGCCTGTTTTTTTCTCGATAACTCCGCAGGTATGCTTGCGAAGCTCCTCACGCTGTCTTTCCACTTCATCTGAATTTCCACCGTAATCCGTATGGTCTTCAATGTCAACTGTCATGGCTATATGACCGCCCTGATCAACAGAATTAAGTCTGAGTCGTACTGTCTCATCAGTTTCGGGATTTCTGAATTTAAGAATTGTGCTGTCCATTGAAGAAACTGCACGTTCTTCATCTGTAAGTGATACCATTTCATATCCCTGCTCAAGATATTCTTTCATGAGATGCTTTGCTGTCGCTTTGCGCTTCCGCTCAATATCAAGGCGCTCATTAGCAAGTGTTGTTTCTCTGATAAATTCAGACTGTATCTCTGTAACTCTTGTGAAAAGGTCTTCCAGTTCTTCGGGAGAATGATTGCGGAAATCCCCATCGGAAATAATTCTTTTCACTTCTTCAAGCTTTGATGTGCTTTCCTCATAAGCACCACGATAATATTCCGTGAAATTATCAACAGTTACTACTTTGTCACCTGTACGCTTGCTTATAGTATATTCTGCTGTGCGGAATTTTTCCATAAGTTCCGATGTATTTTCAATAAGTCCCTTTATATCAATATATCGCTGGCTGCACTGTACCTCGTTGACTGCAAGTTCTTCTACACGGAGAGTAATCGCATCCATTGCAGAATGTGCAGAAATCAATGCTGCTTCATAATTTCCCAGTTCAAATTCTTTCATTGCCCTGTCATAATAGCTGCGGCATATTTCCACGGCACTTTGTGTCAGTTTTCCTTCGCTATATCTTTCAGTCACGGCATTTATCATATCATCTGCACGGTTGAGAGCATCCTTTGCCGCCTGTGATGCAAGCTGTCTTTTTTCCATATCATCAGCCATACGCTGTATGCTCTGCTCAGTAAGAGTACGATCAGATTTCATCAGAGATGACTGTTTGCGTATTTCGTTTCTTATTTCTCCGATATATTTCTTTTCTATTTCATTGCGTCTCTCTCTTATTTCACTGTTCAGATTCTGTAATGCACCGTTACATTCATTGAGAAATACGTCCATATCAGGTGATTCTGCACATTTATCCGTGAAATTCTCTATTGTACGACTGTATTCACTATAACATTCTTCTCTCGCAGCATTCATTTCAGCCTGCATTTCCTCATCAAGACGATCAACTTCACCTGTGATATTTTTAAGATCACGATTCATGCTGCTTAATTTCGCTGTATTTATTGCAGTATTTACTACTTTTCCAGCTGCTGATACAGCAGTGGCTGCACCTTTAACAACCGCAGCAGTAACAAGCGCTGCACCTGCTACAACAGCAGCACCTGCTATAACAGGAGCTGCTACTATTTCACCTTCATAACTCATATAAATCCTCCTACCTAAATAATGCTCACCTGAAAAATCATACAGTATCAGTTTAATCTTCCGTTTATCATAAGTCTTGCATCTGCATCAGCAATTTTTATGCGTTCATCTCTGCTCTGGTCTGCTTTGATTTTTTCAGCAGAACACAGGGCAATCCCAAATTCCTGCAATACATCTGCAATAGTTCCTGTTACATCTTCTCTGCGTATGCCGTCAATATTCCTGTCAAGAAAGCATCTCACGTTGTTTATCCACTTATTATCAGATTTTCTTAGTACAGGCACTATAATCACTTCAACCTCAAATCCGCTCATACTATCAGAAAATTTCAGGTAGAACGGGTCGGCAGGAGCAGAAAACTGCGGTTCTCTGCATCTTTCATAGCTGCCGTCAGCAGTGAATTCTCTGGAAATCTTAGAGCCTATACGGATACGCTCCTCAAAACAGGCGATTCGCTCATACATCTGACCTATAACTTTTTCTACATCTTTCATATTGGCTATAGCCTGCATTCCTCTGTTATAAAGCCAAAGTTCCTTAAAATCCACACTTTTTTCCGGATGTGCTATCATATACTGACGAATTGAATTTTCATCATCCATACTCACTCCGTCTATTTTAAAGCTGTTCATCTGGAAACTGAACTTTTCAAAATCCTCTTTAAATTCAGCATAACGCTGTTCAGACCAGTAATTCATCTTTTCAGCGTCCATACGATTGTCTACAATTCTCTCGCCTTTGATAAAGAATTTATAGTTATCAGGAACTATCATTGACTTTTGGAATATAAGCTCTCGTTCATTCTCAAGAACGCTGTGAAGTATAAGATAATAGTGAAACCATTTGCGGAAACGCTCCTTAACTTCAAGAACATCAAGTTCCAACATAAGAAGTATATTATTTCCTACACCAATAGCACTTTCATAAAAGCCCATTTCCATCCAGTTCTTCATATCACGCACCTGTGTACGGTAAAGTTCCAAATGACCATTCATAAACCATTCTATCGGAACATCTGCTGCAGCTTTGTTTATAGCTTCTATTACTTCATTCAGTATACGTTCAGCATTTCTCTTTGCAAATCCGATATGCTCAAAATAGGCTTTTTCAAAATTCTGCTGATGTTTAAGCAATTCTTCTGTTTTTTTCTGTTCAGCTTCATAAGCCGCATGAACCTGTGTACATACATCCTCATATTCACGGCGGTATTTTTCAAATTCCTTACGCAGTCTTTCACTCTGTACAGATGTTGTTCTTTCGAGTACGGAGCTGTATTCCTCATGGACAGCCTCGTCACGAATTTTCATCTGTCTTTCCATGTCGTTTCTCAGCGTATTGAGACTTTGCTTATTCTCTTCAACAATACGCCGTCTTTCCGCTTCGAGTTCAATAGATTTCTGGTCAAGTTCCTGTTTCAGTTCACGCTGTCTGCGTTCAAGCTCTGCAATTCTTCTCTGCATTTGACTTTCTCCTCTTGTCAGATATGTTCACGGTATTTCTGTATATCTTCACGGCTTCCCACTATTGTTTTAAGGAGAAAATCCTCACATTCCGCAAGAACAACAGCCATTTCATCTTCGCTCATAACATCTGCCTGTTCAAGGAGAATATTAAGCTTTGCCTTTACTTCCTTGACACTGGAAATATTTCTGAAATACGACATCATTTTCAAATCTGCTTTAATATCACCTATAAGGTCATCCTTTGTTCTGTGTCTGACTTCAGCCGCAGTATTAACTTCAGCAGTATCCTGTACACTGTCATTTACTGTTAATTCAACATCAAATCCACTTTCTGATGATGTAAAAACAACACGGTCAAAACGAAAAGGAAAGCTCTCACGTTCAATTTTCTGTGCAGCATCAAGAGCGCTGATAATCATGTACTCCAAGCCCATATCAGAAACTGACGAAGAAGCATTCTCAATTGTAACCTCAAATCGTTCTGCTTTACCGCTGCTTCCTATAAATATTTTCCCGTTATCTTCTCTTTCGATTCTTATTACAAGACCTTCAATTCTGTAATTATTGTCGGTATTATCCGGCTGTTCAATCACAATACTTTCATTAAGTGTACTGTCGGGATAGTATGTATCTATTTTTATTCTGATACTGTTAGAATAGATTTTCCAGTTTTTCAGACAGAATAAATCGCTCTTTTTCATAACAGTTTTCATAATTAATCCTCCCTTTGCTTCCTCAAAAGTGACATTGCCCTTTTTGTTTCTTCTGTGGGAATACCTATCATTCTGAATTTATCATCGTAAAATATTAATTTGTTTTTACGTTTTTCAGGCATATCCTCTGCTGTATATCTACTGCTGAGAAAAATCATACGCTGATTTGACGAACCTCTCATAGCTCTGTTGTCGTCCAGCTCCTGTATATACTCTCCGTCAATCAGTAAATCAGTATAGTCAAGCACTTTCTGTGCTGAAGAATCTTCAAGCAGTTCCTCGTATTTCATTCCGCTGTATATTATTACTCCGAGTTCATGCCTTGCAGATTTTACTTTTTCAAGCAGTATAGCAATAGCATCAGCCTGCAAAAAAGGTTCTCCACCACTTATCGTCAACCCATCTGTACCTGATTTCAAAATTTCTTCTGCAAGCTCAGCCACAGATATTGCCTGTCCTCCGTCAAAAGATTGAAGTGACTGCGCTATACATCCTTTGCATCTTTTGCGGCAGCCCTGCACCCATATTGCAAAACGGCTGTCCGGTCCAAGACAATCTGTACCCTGAGTATACCACCCGATTCTGAGAAATGCATGCTCCATGGTTATTCACCCAGATAATCGGCAGATATTTTTTCTTCTGAATTAACTCGTCTGAGATTTCTCAAAAAACCTGCAAATCCACCTGATTTGCGTATATAAAACGCCTCAGCAGTGACATTCTTTGAAGTATCGACTGAAATATCAAGACGAATTTTTTCGTTTTCTATGTCCATGCTATCGGGTATATCAAACTTGATTTTTCCCATATATTTTATAGCGTCACCGTCATAGGGACATTCAATATGCTCCATACCTTTTTCTCGGGTATATAACTTCAATTCGCCATAATGCTGTTTTTTCTCATTCTCATTGCATTTCATGCTGTATGAAAATGTAATCCTGCCATCCTCAAAAGGTGACCCAGCAACTGCTAATCTGCTGAATACAGGGATTCCTCTTGATATATCAACACTGACATAACCTAAGTCTTTGTCAAGTACAGCTATATCATCCTTTATTCCAAATTCTTTAATCAAAAAACTGCTGATTGCTGCACCTTTTGAAAGTGTAAATGCGTCATAATCTCTGATTATACGGCATTTTGTACCATTAAAATATGAATCTATCACATTTCTGAATGAAGGAACAGCTGTCCCGCCGCCTGAAAGTACAACAGTTTCTATATTTTCTTTGCGGCAGTGTACAGAATTCAACGCCCTATCAATTGTTTCTCTTATCTTTATCACAACAGGACGCAGCAGATTTTCATACTCGCTTTTAAGCATTGTAATTACGATTTTTTCTGTTTCCATACCGCCCTTATGCAGTATAAACTCCGCAGATACACTCTCGTTAAATGTGAGTATTTTCTTCATTCTCTCCGTCTGTTCAAGTATCTGTCTGTGGTTGGATTCATACTGTGCGTGTGAAAGACCTGATGCCGATTCACTGTACATGTTAAGGTTATAAGCTGAATTGAGTTTCTGCAAGATGCTGTCATATATAACCTTTGTCATCTCATCGCCGCCGACAGATGTAAACTCATCACAGACAAGGGATTTTATGATTTCTGCATTTTCATTTGTTATTTTACTTTGATTTCCTACAACGGAAATTTCTGTTGATTTACTTCCGCAGTTAATCAGCAGCAATGATTTTTCACTGCTGTTTTCAGCATAATATTTCATTGCAGCTGCATTGGATGTTGATATAAATACTGGTGATATTCCGCATTTTTCAGTAGAATGACTGATTTTACTTCTGAGTTCTGCGGAGCTTCCTCCTGAAACTGTAAATGTTACAGCAGCATCATCCGTATATCCCAGTTCATTTTCAAGTATTTTTTTGAGATATACAAAAAATCCGTCAATTATATTTTCTGTGGGAACATGGACTGAATTTCCTGTAGCATCAGTAAACAGATTCTGCTCAACCATAAGAAAAGCATCATCAAATATCTTGACAGCGACAGCAGAAGTTTTCTCGCAAAGCTCATCTGCTGCTTTACCATATACATATTTTCCGTCAGCATCAACCGCAGCCACAGGTCTGATTATTTCTTTATAATTGACAACTTTGCCGCTGCTCTCTATCATGGAAATACGTACAGAATTTCTTCCTGCATCTATACCGAAGAAGTTCCCGTTTTCACAACTGAGACCATAGCATATATCATTATCATACGTTTGCAGTGTTACATTGTAATCACATTCGTAATTCTTCATTCTGAAAAATAACTGGATGGTTTTATCATCAGCAGAATAAAATTGCTGACCGTCAATAATCATGCCGCTTTCTGCTTTCCATTCAACAACACCTCTGCTGAGAGGCACGGCAATTCTGTCAACACTTACCAAAGATTCATTTTCTACGATGTTGATATATGCTGTTCCTTCGTAACGTTCAGCAAGCAGGGACAGCATATCTTCAGCGGTAGGTCTTGTTGCAATATTCACATTTGTGGCATTTTTTACAATATCATCCAAAGAAGAATTCTCGCAGCTGACAAAAGGTATTTCCTCGTCACCTTTTTCAATAGCTACTCTCATCAGTTCAACCAACGTCATATCGGGTGAATTGCCTGTAAGCATAATATACAGCATTACACCTGCCGCAAACACATTTTCTTTTGATATTTCAGATGCGTTTAACTTCTCGTAGAATACTCCATAATCAGCACTGTTACCGCTGAATGCGAGTTCAACATATCTATTTTCATCCTCGTCGGAAACATCTATCATTTCAGGATTAAGAGCATATTCCGGATGAGTGTATGTATGCGCCATAAGCTGTGCAAATATATCAACTGCTGTCTCTGTTGTATGTTTTATGTAAATCCATTCAGAAAGCTTCATTATTATCATCCCCAAAATAATTATAATCTATGATTCAGCACTGATACTGAACCGTCTTTTTGCTCGACATAAAGTACAAGTATCTTGTCTTCGGTAAAGTCAATCCTGATTTTTATTCTTGGCAGCGTTTTACGCCTTAAAAAGGCATTGGCAAATTTACGCATTTTATCCTTGCCGCTTTCCTCGCCGCCATTTTTAAGTATTACTTCTTCGTCAAAAATTATATTGTATCTGTTAGGATCAAATGCACCTCTGTATTCTGCAAGTTTTATACATACAGATGTTGCATCAACTTCTGACGCTTCTACTTCTTCATTGAAAACAGTACCATATTTTACCATATCACCTTCCTTGATGATAAGTGCAACATTTTTTCCCATTTCTGTTACAAGTCCGATAGAAGAATATGCTCTGTTCTCAACATGAAGACTCAGATTACTGTTGCATATAGCAGCTCCTCTTGAAACAAGCATCATTGCATCCTGCGGAATAAGTATTCTGTCTTTTCCAAATTTTGATTCAAGAAGCTGAATAAGACATATTTCTTTTGCCATACCGCCAATTACAAGAACATGGTCTACATCTCCCATTTTATAAGAAGATGTTACAAATGTACTGTCTATGTGATTACTCATAGTATCAACAAGATCTGTCATAAGAGAGCAATACTTATCTCTTGTAAGAGTATAGTCGAGGTTGTAATCTCCCATCAGTCCTTCTTCGTGAATGTGCGCTTCTGTTGCTCCCTCAGTGTATAACTGTTTCTTTATCTGATATGGCAATGAACGTATAATATCTGCTGCCCTTGTTTCTTCTGCACTTCCAAGAATAGTTCCGTCCGTTACATACAGATCTTTTCCTGTCTCCAATGCAACCTGTCGTGTTATGTCTTTTATAATACATTCGTCAAAGTCATTTCCGCCAAGATTCAGTTCTCCGCCCCAGCTGAGAGTTTCTATATTATCAGGACTTGTTGCTGAACCGACTATGGCTGTTTTTATAAGAGCAAGGTCAAATGTTCCGCCGCCTATATCTGCTACAAACACAACTTTATCCTTGTCAAGATGTGAACTGTATGCAATAGAGGCTGAAATCGGCTCGTCAGTAAGACAGCACTCGTTAAGCTCAAATCCTGCATTTTTCAGTGCTGTTTTTGTTGCTCGTCTTGCAGGTTCTCCGAATCGAGCCGGAACTGTAACATAGGCATTAAATGATTCTCCGGGGAACTGTCCTGACAATTCTGTTTTTACTTCAGCCAGAATATACTGTGCAACATCAGCCGGTGTTACCATATTGCTTCCTATTGAGAATTTCTTTCCGTATTCTCCCATAAAACATTTTGTGTTTCTAAGAAGTCTGTCAGGATGCTGTCTGCCATAATCAATTGCTGACTGACCTACCATTCTGCCGCCATCGTTAAAAGCTACACAGGAAGGAAGAAAATGAGGGTTCTCCTTACTGCCGTTTCGCTTGAATTCTATAGGCTTCCACATACCGTTTTCATCTATATAGCTTACTACTGTATTTGTTGTTCCAAGATCTATACCAATCCGCATATACTTTATCCTCCGATTTTACTGCAAATAAATGAAATGATTTTTCCGCTTAATTCTGCTGTTTTAGGCGAGCTGAGAATATAAATTACAGAAAAAACGGAAACTGAACGCAGCAACACATTTTTTATGGTTGGCGTTACACGATAAAGAATTCTGTCAGTGCATTTCTTCGTTTCACCGTCTTCCCAGTAAGCCTGAATGTATCTTGTTACACCTCTACCAATATATTTTGCATCGTATATATCTGAATATTTCTTTTTAAATTCTTTATCATATCCGCAATACATAAAATAATACTCATTTGCATTTCCGTCACTGTTTACGTAATTAATTACTCCAACCTTATTTGAAAAAGAAGCAACATCGCTCTTTGCAAAAACACCATTTCCTATAATTTCATCTGCGGCTGTTCTTGCTATGTGTGATTCTTTGCCGAACATAGCAGGCTCGTTTGATATATCCAGCTCCTTAAAATGCTCAACACCGAAAAGATTATTCGTTTCACAAATATCTGTACGCTGATTTTCTTTATCTGATAATGCTACAAAGATATATCTGCCAAAATAATTCATGCTGAAATCAGTTATTGTAATAGCTATCCACATAAGCATTGGAACTACAAATGCTAATTTTATATTCGACGAATCAAACAGCTTATTATATACCGCACCTGCAACCAATGCCAGAAGCACCAGTATCCAGACGGGTTTATCTATCCTGCAAGTCAAGGGAAATGGGGCTTCTCCATGTTTTTTCTTCCACATATTGTAAGGAAGTACTGACAGCAAAAGATAGCCAATAAGCCCCACCACAGGAAATGCGGCTATTACAGCTGCCCATAAATAGGTGTTTATCGTGTTATGACTGGTACTTTTTCCTTTTATCTGGTTATCTCCGTTATTTGCACCCAGACACGCAATCATAAAGATTATATGGGCAATTGCGGCTATAACCCCGATCCACCAAGCAGAATTTTTTCCTAAAATTAAATAATTTTCAAAAAAAACTTCCAGATTATCTAACATTTTTTCGCTCCTCGTCAACAAACTTATTACTTTTTTATCAAAACACACAAATGATGTTTCGTAAAAATTTCACTATTCATACATAAAATTTTACCACATTTTTCACATTTTGTCAACTTTAAATTCGAAATAATCGTAAAAAAATAAATATTTCGACTTGCTTCAATCTTTTAAAATAAAAAACCGGACTACTCTGGAAATAGTCCGGTTTTTATTAGTGTTTGTATGTGTAAAACTGTATTTCTCCGCTTCCATCGTTTTTATAAGAAGCGTTAAGTTCAGTTAATCTGCCTTTTGCCCAAGATTCTGGCTTTGTTAACCACGGCACAAGGTCATCTTCATATTCCCAGATAGTAGCCATATAAAGCTTTGCGTCTATGCCGATACCTTTAGCATAATTTTTAAGTTTGTCAAAATCATCATATATAATCCTATTAGGTGCAAATCCTGTTTTGTACTTTAATTCAATTACTGCAAGTGTTTCCGTTACATCATCACCCCAGTATCTTGATGGGGCTTTCATATTTACACGAGCAATGACAATGTCTACTCTTTTACCTGTTCCTTTAAATTCACAATCTGTAAATTCAGTAAAAATACGGATATTATTATAATCAAATACCGCACCGAGTTTATTGCGCAAATGGAAATAAAGAGCATTTTTCAGTGTATCTTCTTTAAGAAGCCAACCACATTCATAATCTGACTTTATATTATTTTCCCAGATGTCAATCAAAGCGGTATCAATTAGCTTTATTAATTCCCTTGTCTGCACGGAATATCACCCTATCAGAACAAAATATCCTTAAAGCAGAGCTGCGGTTCGCTGGCGTCAAAATTCCATGTATGGTAGGAATCACCATGACAACGGCATTTTTCAGCACAATTACGGCACTTTTCATTCTCGTTAGCAAGATCCTTACGGAAAATATCAAAGTTATTGTCCCAGACATCCTTGAAACGATCTTTGAGTATATTTCCTCTGATAAATTCAGGGCGGCGGTCAATGTCAAGACATGCTGTAATATCTCCGTTTGCCATGATACTTGCAATGTATGTACCAGCTACACAGAGATAATACCAGTCACGAACCTCACGCTCATACTCAAGTCCAAGGTAATGACTGCAGCCATAAGTTACAGGTTCGCCTGCAATACGCTTGTTTCTGATATACTCGAACATATAACGATAATCGTCAGGAGTAAGCAGCAGATTAGGATACTGTTTTGCTCTGCCGATAGGTTCCATGTTGATTATACGCCATGAGTCAATGTCCATGTCGTTAAAAATCTTGTAAAGCTCGTCAAGCTGTCCGATATTCTCGTGAGTAACAACTGTTGTTACCTGTATAGCCTGAAATCCGCCTACTTCAATAAGGTTTTCAATACCCTCCATAGCCTTTTTATAGCCGCCGGGAGTACGTCTGAAAGCGTCGTGAGTTTCCTCAAGTCCGTCAATACTAACGGAAATAGTGTTCATACCTACACGCTTTAAGTCCTTTGCCGCCTGCTTATCAATCAGAGTCGCATTACTTGTCATACCCCAGTTGAAACCAAGTTCATGAGCAACAGCCATAATATCAAAGAAATCCTTGCGAAGAAGCGGCTCACCGCCTGTAATACAGAGCATTTTATCCTGTGTTCCGAAATCACCCTTGATTTCAGCAAGGAATTTTGAATACTGCTGCAATGTAAGCTCATCTTTTACATAATCACCGCAGCTGCTTCCGCAGTGGATACATCTCTCATTGCAGCGCACAGTCAGTTCAAGAAAAAGATTGCGAAGCTGAGGCTTTATCATAAGTCCAGCACGATAAGCCTCGATTGTTTTCATATCATCAAGTTTTTTATTAACATCAAGCATTTAATATTTCTCCTTATATAGGTGTTAATGTTGTCTGTGTAGTAGTGATAACATTTTACTCATCAGCAGCAGTTGTAAACCATGAGGGAGGAGGACCGTACAAAGGTGCCATTGATGGTGTTGTCTCTGTCACAACATCTTCCTCATCATGAGGTACTGTTGTTCTAATTGATACAGGAGGACCGTATACTGTCTGCGTTGTCACTGTTGTAGTTTTAATTACATCATCATCTTCAGGATTAATCGTATTGTTAATCTGTCCCAGCAAATACTTATTGAGAACTACAAGGTCAGCGATTGATATTTTCATATCATAGTTTACATCATAAAGGAAGCTATACTCAGGATTAGGCTTTGTAAACTCCTCACGGAGAAGAATCATATCAAATACATCTGTACTGCCGTCATTGTTTACATCACCATAGAAAGGCTTAGGACCGTATACAGGCTGACCGTCGCTTTCCAATTCAGCAATTACTTTATCTGTTGTAGTTGTTATCACTGTATCATTTGAGGATACTGTAGTTGTGAATATTGAGGGAGGCCCGTAAAGTGTTGCAAATGTTGTTTCAAGTTTAGTAGTTGTCTCCCAAGGCTCAGCAACTGTAGTTGTAAACATTGAAGGAGGACCGTAAAGTGTTGCAAATGTTGTTTCAAGTCTGGTAGTTGTCTCCCAAGGCTCAGTATATACATTGCTCTGCGTTGTAGTCGGAGGCGGACCGTATACACCGGACATTTCTTTCTTAAACTCTTTTATAGCATCGTTTGAAACAGCAGGCATACTTCTTTCTACATTTTCCATACCAACTACCGTAGTGGTAGTAGTTGTTGATGAAAAAGCCGCAGAAGCTTTAATAGGCTCGGCTGTTGCTGCTGCAGTACCTGCCTGCATAGCAGCCGCAAACAAAGCTGCTGTAAGAGCTGTTTTTTCAGTTTTTTTCATGATTAATTCTCCTCTCACAAAAAATAATAAATTTAAACGGATAAAATATACAGGCTATTACATTTTATCGCTGCATTTATATTTAATTACCCAATTTTATTATACATCAATAATATAAAATTTGCAAGCTTTTTGTCAAAAGTTAACAATTCTTTGTTACATATTACAAATTTATACCCTGATAATCGGTATATATTACAAATATGCTTTAAGATATTTTCCTGTATATGATTCAGCACATTCCGCAACTTCTTCCGGTGTACCTGTGGCGACAATTGTTCCGCCTCCGTCGCCGCCCTCCGGACCTAAATCAATAATATAATCCGCAGATTTTATTACATTCAGATTATGTTCGATTACAAGCACTGTATTTCCCTGATCTGTCAGCTCCTGCAATACATCAATAAGCATGTGCACATCAGCGGTATGAAGTCCCGTTGTAGGCTCGTCAAGTATATATATTGTCTGTCCTGTTGCTCTCTTTGAAAGCTCCGTAGAAAGCTTTACTCGCTGGGCTTCTCCTCCTGAAAGTGTAGTTGCAGACTGCCCTATCCTGATATATCCCAGACCAACCTTGCGCAGAGTATTGAGTTTTCTTGCAATTTTAGGGATATGCTCAAAAAATTCCACACCCTCATCTACTGTCATTTCAAGTATATCATATATTGATTTCCCCTTGTAATGAACTTCAAGTGTTTCTCTGTTGTATCGTTTTCCCTTGCATACTTCACATGGCACATATACATCAGGAAGAAAATGCATTTCTATTTTCAGTATACCGTCACCCTCGCAGGCTTCACATCGTCCGCCTTTTACATTGAAACTAAAACGTCCGCTGTTATATCCTCTTGCCTTTGCATCGGGTGTCATTGCAAACAATTCACGAATATCATTGAATACACCTGTATATGTCGCAGGATTTGAACGTGGTGTACGTCCTATAGGCGACTGGTCAATACATATAATCTTATCCAGATTTTCAATTCCTATCATTTCCTTGAATTCTCCTGCAACAGTTTTGGCTCGGTTAAGCTTATTTGCAAGATGCTTGTGAATTATTTCGTTGACAAGTGAAGATTTTCCGCTGCCTGATACTCCTGTAACGCATATAAATTTTCCCAGAGGAATTTCAACGTCAATATTTTTCAGATTATGCTCCGTTGCACCTTTTACTGTGAGGAATTTTCCGTTGCCCTCTCTCCTTTTCTTTGGGACAGGTATTTTCTTCTTTCCGCTGAGATATAATCCTGTTATTGAATTTCTGCACTTCATCAGTTCATCCACAGTTCCCGAAAATACCACGTTTCCGCCGTGTACGCCTGCTCCCGGTCCTATATCCACTATATAATCCGCTGCAAGCATTGTATCGTCATCATGCTCAACAACTATAAGCGTGTTTCCAAGGTCACGAAGCCGTTTCAATGTGGCGATAAGCTTATCATTGTCACGCTGGTGAAGTCCGATACTTGGCTCATCAAGAATATAAAGCACTCCCACAAGAGATGAACCAATCTGCGTTGCAAGACGGATTCGCTGGGATTCGCCTCCCGAAAGAGTACCAGATGAACGGGATAAGGTAAGGTATCCTAATCCTACGCTGCTGAGAAAACTGAGGCGTTCTCTTATTTCTTTTATAATACGTTCACCGATAAGCTTTTCCTGCTTCGTCAAATCAAGTGAATTGAAAAAATCAAGAGAAGTATTTATTGAAAAATCAGTTATATCACTGATATTTTTCTCACCAACTGTTACAGCAAGATACTCAGGACGCAAACGTCTGCCCTTACACTCAGGGCAGGTACACTCCATCATCATACCTTCTATTACCGCCTTGCTGTAATCGCTGTTTGTCTCACGATAACGTCTTTCAAGATTTGGAATAATTCCCTCAAAGCTTGCCATGTACCAGCCGCCGCCCAGTGTTGCAGGTCGGTGTATTTTTATTTTTTCGGTTCCTGTTCCGTATATGAATAGATCAAGCTGTGACTTTGTAAGCTCCTTTACAGGTTTATCAAGAGGCACATTATAATGCTCTGATATAGCCTTATAATACATCATGGCAATTGAGGTTTCGTCAAGACTATTCCAGCCGCTTGCATTTATTGCGCCCTCCGCAATGGAAAGATCTTTATCGGGAATGATGTTCTTTATGTCAATCTGACGAAACATTCCCAATCCTGTACACTTAGGACAAGCTCCCACAGGATTATTGAACGAAAACATCACAGGTTCAAGCTCACCGATACTTATGTTATGTTCAGGACAGGCAAAATTTCTCGAAAACAGCATTTCCTCACCGTCAATAACATCTGCCAGTGCAAGCCCCTCTGTATGCTTGAATATGGTTTCAAGACTATCTGTTATACGTGTTTCTATGCCCTCTTTTATAATTATTCGGTCAACAACAATTTCTATATTGTGTTTTTTGTTCTTGTCAAGTTTTATTTCTTCTGTAAGTTCATATATTATACCGTCTATTCTGACACGTACAAATCCGGATTTTTTTGCAGCTTCCAGCTCTTTTGCATACTGTCCCTTACGGTTTCTCACTATAGGAGCAAGCAGCTGAACCTTTGTACCCGGCGGAAGTTCCATTATTCTGTCTACCATCTGATCGATAGTCTGCTGTGCTATTACCCTGTTGCATATTGGGCAGTGAGGTACGCCTATTCTCGCATAAAGCAAACGCAGATAATCATATATCTCTGTTATTGTTCCCACAGTTGAACGAGGATTTTTAGATGTTGTTTTCTGATCTATGGATATGGCAGGTGAAAGCCCTTCAATACTGTCAACGTCAGGCTTTTCCATCTGTCCAAGAAACATACGTGCATAAGACGAAAGACTTTCAACGTATCTGCGCTGACCATCTGCATATAAGGTATCAAAGGCAAGGGATGACTTTCCCGAACCGGAAAGTCCTGTCATTACTATAAATTTATCTCTGGGCAGTTCAAGGTCAATATTTTTAAGATTGTTAGCCCTTGCGCCTTTTATTACTATTTTATCTATCATTCTACTCTCCCTTTAATTCACGTATCTTATCCCTGAGATATGCTGCATGCTCAAATTCAAGCATTTTTGCCGCATTCTTCATTTCAACCGTAAGTCTTTCAATCAGCGCCTGACGCTCTGCTGCTGTCATCTTCTTTTTCTTTGTCTTTGCTTCAACCTTATTCTTTGATGTGATTTCAAGCACATCTCTTATTTCCTTGATTACTGTCTTAGGCACTATGCCATGCTTTTCGTTGAATTCAAGCTGCAATTTACGGCGGCGTTCTGTTTCATTTATCGCTCTTTCCATAGAACCTGTAACTTCATCGGCATACATAATAACCTGTCCATTTGCGTTTCTTGCTGCTCTGCCTATTGTCTGTATAAGAGATGTTTCACTTCTAAGGAAACCTTCTTTGTCGGCATCAAGTATTGCCACAAGACTTACTTCCGGTATATCAAGTCCCTCTCGCAGCAGATTTATTCCAACTAATACATCAAATACGCCGCTTCTCAAATCCTTGATAATCTCCATACGCTCAATTGTATCAACATCATGGTGCAGATACCGTATCTTCATGCCGAGATTTTCATAATAAGATGTAAGGTCCTCAGCCATTTTCTTTGTGAGCGTTGTGACAAGAACTTTTTCACCACGTTCAATACGCTGATTAATTTCCGAATACAAATCGTCAATCTGCCCCTGTGTAGGCTTAACAATTATTTCAGGGTCAACAAGTCCTGTCGGACGTATAAGCTGTTCTACTATTATATTCGTCTTTTCACGTTCAATCTGTCCGGGAGTCGCACTGACATATATAGCCTGATTTATATGTGCGTTGAACTCATCAAAATTAAGCGGTCTGTTATCATAAGCACTTGGAAGTCGGAAACCATAGTCAATCAGCGTTGTTTTTCTCGCCCTATCCCCTGCATACATTCCACGTACCTGCGGCAAAGTAACATGACTTTCATCAACTATAAGCAGAAAATCTGAGGAGAAATGGTCAAGAAGCGTCAACGGACTGCTTCCGGGAGGTCTGCCGGATAAAACGCGTGAATAATTTTCTACACCGCTGCAATATCCAACTTCACGGAGCATTTCCATATCGTAATGTGTACGCTGTTCGATTCGCTGCGCCTCAATAAGTTTATTATTCTGCTGAAAATATTCTATTCTTTCTGCAAGCTCCCTGTCAAGTTCGGTCAATGCGGCTTCAAGCTTATCATCTCCCACAATATAATGTGAGGCAGGAAAAATAGCCGCATGAGATACAACAGCCTTAACTTCTCCTGTAATAACATTGATTTCTGAAATACGGTCAATTTCATCTCCGAAATATTCAACTCTTACAGCAGTATCACTTGACATTGCGGGGAAAATTTCCACAACATCACCACGGACTCTGAAACGATTTCGCTCAAAAGCTACGTCATTTCTCTCGTAGCGTATTTTTATAAGTTCCGCTATAAGCTGTTCACGAGGCTTTTCCGTACCCTGACGGATTGAAACTACCATAGAACGGTATTCATCAGGACTTCCCAGTGAATAAATACATGATACACTTGATACAATTATAACATCTCGACGTTCAGCAAGGGCTGTTGTCGCCGAATGACGCAGTTTGTCTATTTCATCATTTACAGCCGATACCTTTTCAATGTAGCTGTCTGTACTTGCAACATAAGCCTCCGGCTGATAATAATCATAGTAGGAAACAAAATACTCAACGGCATTTTCAGGGAAAAATTCCTTGAATTCTGAACACAACTGGGCTGCAAGAATCTTATTATGCGCCAGTACAAGCGTTGGTTTGTTGACTTTTGCTATAACATTCGCCATTGTAAAAGTCTTGCCTGAGCCTGTTACGCCAAGAAGTATCTGCTCTTTTTTCTTCTCGTTCAGCCCTTTCACAAGAGCTTCTATTGCTTCGGGCTGATCTCCCGCAGGCGCATAATTTGAATGAAGTCTGAATTGTTCCATGGCTGCCTCCTTCATATTACAAATACCCCTCGGAGCATCCAAGGGGTATATTTATCGGGAATCTTTTAGAGATTCTCTTATGATTATTTGTTATAACCGTCAGGATTATTCTTCTGCCAGTTCCATGAGTCACGGCACATATCTTCAAGGGTAAGCTGTGTTTTCCAACCAAGTACGTTATATGCCTTATCCGCATTTGCATAACATTCAGCCAGATCCCCTGCTCGTCTGCCGCCGTAAATATGATTTACCTTTACTCCGTTGACTCTTTCAAAAGTCTCAACTATCTCTGTAACACTGTAAGGAACACCTGTTCCAAGATTGAAAATCTCAACACAGTTATTTTTCAGAATATAGTCAACTGCTTTTACGTGACCTGCTGCAAGGTCTGTTACATGAATGTAATCTCTTGTACAAGTACCATCTGTTGTAGGATAATCATTGCCGAATATTGTAAGACACTCACGCTTTCCCACTGCAACCTGTGATACATAAGGCATGAGATTATTCGGGATACCCTGAGGGTCTTCGCCTATCATACCGCTTTTATGCGCACCGATAGGATTGAAATATCTCAGAAGTATTACAGAAAGCTCTGAATCTGCCTTTGCTGCATCTTCAAAAATTTGTTCCATCATAGCCTTAGTCCAACCGTAGGGGTTAGTACATACTCCCCTTTTCATTGTTTCAAAATAAGGCACAGGGTTTTCCTCGCCGTAAACAGTCGCACTTGATGAAAAAATGATATTCTTTACATTGAATTTATTCATTGTTTCAAGAAGTGAAAGAGTAGTATCTATATTGTTTCTGTAGTACATAACAGGCAGCTGAACTGACTCGCCTACTGCTTTCAGACCTGCAAAATGAATAACAGCATCTATTTTATTTTCCTCGAATACTTTTTCAAGGAGGCTGTTGTCCTTTATATCAAGTTCATATACTTTTACGCTTTTACCAGTAATTTTTTCAACTCTTTTTATAGCTTCGGGAGAACTGTTGCAGAAATTATCTGCAACAATTACATCATATCCCGATTCAAGCAGTTCAACAGCTGTGTGTGAACCGATATATCCTGCACCTCCGGCAAGTAATACTGTCATATCTTCACCTCTCATCAAGTAGTCTGAAATTCCTTTTCTTCTTCGGACTTTGCATTTTCCATTTCATTAAGAGCATTCTTATTGAAAATATCTGCTGCAACGAAAGTAGGAACCATTTCATGAAGTGCAGCAACTGCTGTCTGCTCATCATTCTTCAGCGCTGCCTGCTTCAGCATTTCAAGCTTATCCATAAATGTTTCAGATTCGATTTCTGTCTGATGTCCGATAAAAATAAGCTTGTTCGATGTCTTTTTGAGTCCTTCTTCCTTCATGAGAAGTTCCTCTAAAATTTTTTCACCCTTACGCAGACCGATAAAATGAATCGGAATGTCAATATATGGTCTCTTGCCATACATACGGATAAGATTTTCAGCAAGACTTACAATCTTTACAGCCTTGCCCATATCCAGAACAAAAATTTCGCTTCCCTTAGCAATGGCAGCTGCTTCCATAACAAGACTTACAGCTTCGGGAATTGTCATAAAGTAACGAATAACGTCAGGATGTGTTACTGTTACAGGGCCTCCTCTTTCAATCTGCTTCTTGAAAAGAGGTATAACAGAACCGTTTGAACCAAGTACATTTCCGAAACGTGTTGTTACAAACTCAGTGTTATTTTCTTCAAGCTGAGCGATATACTGCACAATCATTTCACAGCAGCGCTTTGAAGCTCCCATTACGTTAGTGGGATTTACAGCCTTGTCCGTAGAAATCATTACAAATTTCTCAACACCGTATTTCATAGCAAGAGTTGCAGTGTTGTATGTGCCGATAATATTGTTCTTGATTGCTTCCATGGGAGATACTTCCATAAGGGGCACGTGCTTGTGTGCTGCTGCATGGAATACAATTTCAGGAATGAATTTTTTGAATATCTGCTCCATACGGTCATAATCACGCACAGAAGCAATAAGTGTTATGAGATTGAGTTTGTTGCCGTACTTCATAGCAAGCTCCTGCTGAATCTCATAAGCGTTATTCTCGTAGATGTCAACAATAATAATCTTTTCAGGGTTATATCTTGCAATCTGACGAACAAGCTCTGAGCCGATACTTCCGCCTCCGCCTGTTACCATACATCTCTTACCTTCAATAAAACCCTTGATGTCCTTATTATCAAATTTTATGGGATCTCTGCCAAGGAGTTCCTCGACATTAATGTCTCTTACCTGTTCCAAAATTGAGGAATTATCCTCAAGGATAAGCGTACCGATAAAGGGCACTATTTTAAGAGGTAATTTTGTTTCATTACAAGTGTCAATGAGTTCCTTTCTTGCCTCCTCTGATAAAGAGGGAATCGCAAGGATAATTACGTCAATAGAAAGTTCCTTTGCTTTCGTTATGATAAGTTCATTTCCGCCTATAACCTTGATACCTTCGATACTTGTTCCGATTTTTTTAGGATCTGTATCAATAATACATATCGGATCGTATACAGCGGCGGATTTGTCTCCTACATAAGGGGACTTCTTTGCGTTGAAGATTTCTTTAAGCAAAGTTTTTGCAGCAGAACCTGCTCCGATAATCATCGTCCTTTTTGACTCGTTATTTACTCCCATTGTACTTACATTCCATTTCCTTAAATATTAATGCAGATAATACTATCCCTTATGACCTCCGGAAATACTCCTCCGCAGGTACACAATACATTCCCGCAGCTGTTCTTACATACAGCAAAAAGGAAAAGTAATGGGGCATACAATTATATTCCCCATTAAAACAGCATATCTGCATATAATAATTATACTATTTGTGATGAAAAAAAGCAAGCAAATAAAGAAAAGCTTTACGATATACGCTTTAAAATCAGCATTTTTCACAAATATACCTTATAATCATCACAATTCTTTTATACAGACCAAAAAGCGCACCGGAATGAATATTTTCGGTACGCTTTTATATTATGCTGTTACTATTTCGTTATCCTTGTGGAGATTAAGCTTTTCAACTGCCTGCTCTCGCATTTTGTATTTCAGTATCTTTCCTGCTGCGTTCATGGGGAAACCTTCTACAAAATCCACATATTTCGGACATTTATGCTTTGCCATTCTCTCAAGGCAGAATGTTCTGATTTCTTCCTGTGTAGAGGTTTCACCCTCGTGAAGTATAATGCAAGCCATAATTTCTTCACCGTAATCTGCATCAGGAACACCGATAACCTGTACATCCTTTACCTTGGGATGTGTATAGAGGAAATCCTCAATTTCCTTGGGGTAAATATTCTCGCCGCCACGGATAATCATATCCTTTATACGTCCGGTAATCTTATAATAACCATCAACAGAACGCTTTCTTGCAAGGTCTCCTGTGTGAAGCCATCCATCAGAATCAATGGCTGCTGCTGTAGCTTCAGGCATCTTATAATAGCCCTTCATTATATTGTATCCACGTGCAACGAATTCTCCGTCTGTATCGTCAGGAAGTTCCTCATTTGTTTCGGGATCAACAATTTTACATTCTACTCCAAAAATAGCTCCGCCTACTGTATTTACACGCTGCTCTGTCGTATCGGTTGTTTTACTCATTGTACAAGCAGGAGAAGCTTCTGTCTGTCCATAAGTAATGCATATTTCAGACATATTCATCTTTTCAAGAACTTCTTCCATAGTCTTTATAGGACAGGGAGAACCCGCCATAATTCCCGTTCTCATATAGGAGAAATCAGTCTTTTCAAAATCCTCGTGACCGAGCATAGCTATAAACATTGTCGGTACACCATGAAAACAAGTAATCTTTTCCTTATTGATGCAGGCAAGTCCCTTCTTAGGAGAGAATCTTGTTATAGGTGACATTGTTACACCGTGAGTCATTGACGCTGTCATAGCAAGCACCATTCCGAAGCAGTGGAACATAGGTACTTGAATCATCATTCTGTCTGCCGTTGAAAGATCCATGCAATCACCGATTGCCTTGCCATTGTTTACTACATTATAATGTGTAAGCATTACACCCTTTGGGAAGCCTGTCGTTCCTGATGTGTACTGCATATTGCATACATCATGTACGCTGATTGTCTTTCTGATTCTTTCCATTTCACTGTAGGAAACATCCTTGGAACGTGCAACAGCTTCTTCCCATGTGTAACAGCCCTTATTTACAGAATCAATTGTAATTACATTCTTCAGCATTGGAAGCCTTGATGATTCAAGCTTTCCTGCTTCACAGTTTTCAAGCTCAGGACAAAGCTCTTTGATAATGTTCACATAGCTTATATCTCTGATGCCGTCAACCATAACAAGGGTATTTGTATCAGACTGTCTGAGAAGATACTCAGCTTCGTGTATTTTATATTCGGTATTAACTGTTACAAGTACTGCGCCGATTTTTGTTGTTGCCCAGAAAGTAATATACCACTGTGGAACATTTGTAGCCCAGATTGCTACATGGTCACCCTTCTTTACGCCCATTGCAAGCAATGCTCTTGCAAATGTGTCAACATCATCTCTGAATTCAGAGTATGTACGTGTATAGTCAAGTTCTGTATATCTGAATGCGTACTGATTCGGGAAATCCTCGCACATACGGTCAAGAACGTCGGGAAATGTATAATTAAGAATTCTCTCCTTGGGCCACGGATAATAACCTGTACCCTTTATGCTTTTCTGAAGCGGATGCTTGTGCTTCTTCTTATACGGAGCCATATACTGCGCAAACTGAGGTATTACAATACCGCCGTCGCTAAGGTCGGATGCCCAGCGCTTTACCCATTCAAGGAAAATATATCCGTCGTAGTTTATTGTGTCAAGAGCTTCAATCATCGCTTTTACGGGAATATCTCCTGTTCCCATGAGACGATACTCAACAGTTCCGTCAGCTCTCATTACACTGTCTTTAACCTGAATATACTTAATGTACTGACCGAGATTCGATACAGTTGTTTCCGGAGATTCGTTATTATAACGGTATGGATGGTGCATATCCCAGAGAGCAGCTACCTTGCGGCTGCCCACCTTATCAAGAACAGCTGCAAGTCTTGCAGTATCGCAATAAACTCCGTTTGTTTCAACCAAAAGTGTTACATTATACTCCTCTGCTACAGGTACAAGTTTTTTCAAACATTCAACGATGTATTCATCATCAACATCACCCTCGGGAGCAGGGTTGAGGTCAGCAAGAATTCTTATATATGATGTATCAAGTTTTGAAGCAAGCTGAGCATAAGCTGTAATTTCCGCTGCTGCTTCATTGAATTTATCCTTATTTTTCAGACAAGCTCCGGATGCAAGACAGGAAATTTCAAGTCCGAGAGAATCCAGCTTCTCCTTAGTTTTAGGAAGCTGCTCATCTGTAAAAGGCTTTGCCTTTACAGAAAAAATTTCCTCACCAAGACCTCTGATTTCAATACCATTAAATCCAAGGTCCTTAGCCGCACCGTAAATATCCTGCCACGACCAGTTCGGACAGGCAAGAGTTGAAAAGCTGATTTTCATATATTCTACCATTCCTTTACATATTAATTACACTTTGCTATCATAAACAGATAAAGTTATTATATCATATTTTTTTATTCTTTGCAAGCAAATCAAACGAATTTTCATCTATTTAACAAATAATGCCGCTAATCTGCGGTGCTGCAAAATTTTCAGCTTGACAAACAACACAAAAAAGTGTATAATAAAAATATATTTTTGAGAGGAGTTTTCTTATGAGCGATAATATCAATAACATTTCTGAAGATGAGGTAAATGAAAATTATATAACTCTTACTGATGATAACGGCGAGGATGTTTCCTTTGAAATGCTGGGTACTGTTGAGTATCAGGAGCGTATTTTTGCTGTACTCATTCCTTTTGATGAGGATGATGACGGAGTTGTAATTCTTGAACTTGTTCCTACAGATGATCCTGAATATGACGAATTTCTTGGCGTGGATGATGATATTCTTCTCGGCGAAGTTTTTGAGGAATTCAAGAAAAGTTACGAGGGCGAATACGAATTTGAATAAATAATAAAAGCTGCGTAAACCGCAGCTTTTATTATTTTATTATCATTTCTCTCATTATACAAAAATCAAATATATCAATTATATTGTCACCACATAAATCCCCTGCCTGCCATTCCGTAAGTTCACCCGTTCCTGCAAGCCAGCTTTGCAGCATTACTGCATCTGCTATTGAAAATATACCATCTGCATTCACATCACCTTTTACAGATTTCATCGATGTGAGATTATCCTTTATGAGAGATAAAAGTGAATATTTCCCTTCAGCATCCTGCGTAATCTCCCATATCATTATTCCGCCATACTTCTTTGAAATTGCACATTTTTCTGCCATTGTTGCCGCACCGTTGTATGCTATATCATTGTATAAATCCTTGTTATAATTCTCTTTATCCAGTTCAATCAATTCAGCAAAAGGAACATACGATGCCCAGTCCAGTTTTCCATCAGCAGTATATCCCCTGCCATAAAACGGTACGCCAAGAACAAGCTTCTCTTTTGGTATTTTCTTCTGTATGTTAAAGTATTTCAGCGAACTTTCTGCAAATTCCATGTCACAATGGGAACTTTCATCTGCATCGTTGTCGTATGCCATCACATTGATAAAGTCAAATAATCCGAATGTTTCTGGAGAAACTTTTACGGCTACCCATTGTGCCGAAGCGGTGGACATCTCATATCCGTATTCATCACAGAGAACACGCAGTGATGACACCCATTCAGCATAATAATTCCATATTTCATTCCCTGAACCCAGTTCAATGTCAAGGTCAATTCCGTCAAAATTATATTTTTCGCAGTAACTCATAATTTTCTTATTAAAAACAGCCATTTCTTCAGGTGTGTCAAGCAAAGGCAAATACCCGTCACATCCACCTCCGCCGCCAAGGGCAGCCATCACCTTTACACCATTTGAATGTGCTTTGTTGACTATATTTTTCATTTCTATATCGGGAATATAGCAAGATAAATTACCGCTGCTGTCAGGATTACAAAAAGCTATATTAATATGTGTCAAAGCGCTGAAATCAATTTTACCGTATGCCTGATATGACCAGTCAGGCAGATACCCTACTACTCTTGCATCATGAACTGTATTCTCTGTTTCAGGTTGGTCTGCCGAATTTTCTGTAATCATATCTATCGCATATACTGTTACAGGAGAATTTGCTGCCATAACCGATATGTAATCAAGCAGCGAAAAGTCTGTACCGAATACCTCTGTCATTGCACTGTACGAATAATAATACCAGTCACCATCTGCACCATCAGGAAGCAGGCTTGCCCAGTTTTCACCGCCCCTGTTTGATGTAAGAACAAAATACGGTGCATCATCAGCGTCACATTTTATAGCTATCGTGTTTCCTTCGGCATATATGCTTGTATCGGGCACAGGTATAGTGAGCGGACAAGACCACTCGTCTGCGTAGGCTTCCCCCTCGTACAAATGAATAACTTTGTCGGATGCATCTGCATACACCGGTTCAGATATGCAGGTTATAAGAATCATAGACAACAGAATTGAAAATATCTTTGAAAATTTCATTTAAACACTCCCTTTCATATATTTATTATATAATATTTCACATAAGTTGTCAAGTATAGGTGATATTCACAAACTTGTAATTACTTCTTTATACAATATTTACTGATTGTCTTGGATTTACTTGACATAAAACAATATATAGTATATAATGTTTACATAACAATTCATGGAGGTGCGTATGTTTAAATTAAAATGCAAAATGTTTGAAGAATCAAAAAAATCAACAGCATCAGAAAATATTGCCGTTACTATATTTGTATTTATCGGTATACTGCTGCTGATTCAGATTACTGAATCAATTATACCTGTTATCCTGTCCTACGACGAACTGAAACAGCGAATGGCTGCCGAAGGTGCGGTAGATTTTAACCGTTCTATGGAAATATCATCTGAAGTTATGATGCAGATGAAATATTTTATTCCTACACTTTTCTGCACTATCTTCGGTACAATTATAAGCATTATCTACTGCCGTTTCAGTGAGGCAAGACATATAACATCAATGGGAGTCAGAAAAACAAAAGCCGGTATCCATTATCTTCAGGGACTCGGCATAGGATTTGTAATGATGTCGGCTATTGCTCTACTTTCCGTTGCTTTCGGAATAGCAGATATTTCTCCCTGTAAATCGGTGAATTACGGCACTATTGCCCTCCTGTTCGGCGGATTCCTCATACAGGGCATGAGTGAGGAATTCATTTTTCGAGGCTACCTTATGAATACCCTTGGCGGAAAACATAATCCTTGGATTGCTGTTACTGTAAGTGCTGCTGCTTTTTCCCTCGCTCATATAATGAATCCCGGTTTTAATCTCTTTGTTTTCTTCAATCTTTCGCTTTTCGGAGTTTTTGCAGGATTATACATGATTGCTTTTGACGATATATGGGGAGCATCTGCAATTCATTCTATATGGAATTTCACGCAGGGAAGCCTTTACGGTATAAGCGTCAGCGGTACAGGCGAAACAGAATCTATTTTCCGTACCGTTGCCGTATCTGATAATAAATTCCTCAGCGGCGGTGATTTCGGTATTGAAGGAAGTATTATCACAACAATTGTTCTTGTTATAGGTTCAGGAATTCTTCTCTGCATAATAAATAGAAGAAAACCTAATTAAGGCAAAGAGGTATCGGAACTATTATCCGATACCTCTTATTTTTTATTTATTATTTTCCGGCTCAGGCAAAATTTCAATCATTACTTTCTCTACCTTGATTTCATCAACATCAACTGCTGTAATTCTGAAATTTTCTGTCTCTACATACTCGCCAGCTTCGGGAATATGCTCCATAAGGTCAGTTACCCATCCTCCGATTGTTGTGTAATCAGTATCAATTACTGATTCTTCAATCTCAAGCATTTCAAGTACATCGTAAATATTTGTATCACCTGCAATTTCATACTTATTATCTGAAAGCTTCATGATATTTGTTTCGATTTCATCTTCTTCGTCGTAGATTTCACCTACAAGCTCCTCGATAATATCTTCGAGTGTAACAATACCCTTTGTTCCGCCGTACTGGTCTGTAACAACTGCAAGATGAACTTTTGAACTCTGCATGAAACGCATCGCTTCGCTGATTAAATTTGTATCCGCTATGTGGGGAACTTCCTGAATTATTTCACGTATATCAGTTTTTCCCTCGTCAAGCATTTTGAAAAATGCCTTATTCGTTATTATTCCTATAATATCGTCAAGACTTTTCTCATATACAGGCATTCTGGAATACATTTCCCTGTTAAAAGTATTCTTTATTTCATCAACTGATTCCGACAGCTCTACTCCTATAACTTTTACTCTCGGAATAAGAATCTCATTTACTGATGTATCATCAAAATCAAGAGCATTTTTCATAAGGGCACTTTCCTGTTCCTCAATTACGCCTTCTTCCTCTATTTCATCAATCATGTATTTCAACTCATCTTCAGTTACAGTTGGCGCTTCATCACCTTTGAATACAGATGACATTTTATTCAGTATCCACACAAAAGGCTTAAATATAATAACAAGAATTGAAAGCGGAGTTGCAAACATAAGCGCAAGCTTTTCAGAATTCCTCTTTGCATAAGATTTTGGTAATACCTCACAGAAAATAAGTACAAGTACAGTTACTACAGCTGTTGAAATAGCCGCACCGCTGTCACCGAAAATATCACAGAAAATTACAGTTGATACAGATGAAGTTGCAATGTTTACAATATTATTTCCGATTAAAACCGCTGTAAGCACATCATCAAAACGATTTGCAAGCTTCAATGCCTTTCCAGCTTTTTTATCTCCCTGTGATTCATAATTTTTCAGCCGGAGCTTATTTACAGTTGAATAGGCTGTTTCAGTTCCCGAAAACAATGCTGAAAATATCATCATTATCAATACTATTGCTAATTTAAATATAAGTGACTTATCCATAAAAAACCTTTCTCTTTATAAGGAATAATTTTCCTTTGATACATAATATTCTATTTTATCACATTTATGGATATATTGCAATAGTAAAAATGACTATTATTTTGTATTATTTCTGTACCAATTGCATTATTCAGCAAAAAGAACTGTTGAAAGGTATCTGTCTCCTGTATCGGGAAGAAGTACAACTATATTTTTCCCCTCATTTTCATTACGCTTGGCTAATTCAATTGCTGCATGAAGTGCTGCACCGGATGAAATGCCGACAAGTATTCCTTCTTTTTTTCCAATGAGTCTTGCTGCTTCATAAGCTTCCCTGTCCTCAACTGCTGCAATTTCGTCATAAATTTCTGTGTCAAGAACTTCGGGAATAAAACCTGCACCGATTCCCTGTATACCGTGCACTCCTGATTTTCCTCCTGATAGAACAGGTGATGATGCAGGTTCAACAGCTACAATTTTTATATCGGGATTCTTTTCTTTAAGGTACCTTCCTGTACCTGTGACAGTTCCGCCTGTACCTGCACCTGCAACAAATATATCAGTTTTTCCTTCGGTATCTTCCCATATTTCAGGGCCTGTTGTATCGTAATGTGCTTTTGCATTTGCAGGATTGTCAAACTGTGCAGGAATAAAGCTGTGCGGAATTTCTGCGGCAAGCCTCTCCGCTTCTTCAATTGCACCTTTCATTCCTTTTTTGCCGTCAGTAAGAACAAGTTCTGCACCATAAGCTTTCATAAGTATACGGCGTTCCATCGACATTGAATCGGGCATTACTATAATTACCCTGTAACCTCTCGAAGCACCGACTGCGGCAAGCCCGATTCCCGTATTACCGGAAGTAGGCTCTATTATTACAGAATCAGTTTTGAGTCTGCCGTCTTTTTCCGCCTCATTTATCATTGAAAGGGCGGCTCTGTCCTTGACTGAACCTGTAGGATTGAGATATTCAAGCTTTGCCAGAAGCCTGCCTTTTAACTCAAGCGTTTTTTCAATATTTTTAAGTTCAATAATCGGCGTTCTGCCGATAAGTTCATCAACTGAATGAAAGATTCTCATAATATACTCCTTACTTTGTTTCCTCGGAAAGCCACTTCTCCATATCTGTTTCAGTTCCTCCTATAGAAATATATGCATAATAGGCAAGTATTGATGATGCATCAGAAGAATCAATTTTACTGTCTTTGTTTACATCGGCTGCCTTTTTTGCCTTATCATCAAATGTGAGAGTTCCGTTTGTGGAAATTGCCGCATACTCCGCAAGTACAAGTGATGCGTCTGAGGAACTTACAGTGTTGTCGCCGTCAACGTCACCGAAGGAGAATTTTACTTGCTCTATTTCATTTGAAGTATTATCACCCTTCTTTGAAATTTTGATGTTTTTTAAGACATATTTTGCATTTTCATCATGTTTTACAATAATACGCAGTCTTGAAGCATCTGATACATCAATAACCTGCTTTTGAGGCGTCATTTCTGAAGTAAGATCAATTTCATCAACAAGAACTCTATCAACATAAATTGATGCTTTAGCATTAGTAAGCGGTGAATTATCAACGTGTCCCCATGTCCAAGATATTGTATTTAAATTTTCTGTATTGAAATTTACAGATGAAGTACTTGAAGTGTATGAATATGCTCCTGCAAACAGTATACCATTGTAGCATTTTTCACCGTTTACTGTATATGCGTCCAATTCACTCACTAAATCAAAAGCTTCTGTATTGTAATCATCAAATGCAGATGTAATAAACGCCTTGCTGTCTTTATAATCAGGTACTGTATAAGTTTTCTTAGCTTCTATCTCATTTACGCTTATATCAGCAAGAACGAATTTAGCATTTTCTTCATGCGCAACACTTAAACGGAGGTTTTTACAATCTTTTGTATCAAGAGTAATTTTCTGCGGCAAAATATGACAGCTTAATTCTACTTTTTCTGTAAGTACTCCGTCCTTATATACTGATAAAACTGCATTTGTCATTGCGGTGTTATCAATATGTCCCAATGTTCCGGAAATTGAATCAATATTTTCTACATTGAAATCTATAACGGAAGTTGATGAAGTGTATGAATATGCGCCGCTGAAAATCAATCCCTGATAATAATATCTTCCGTTTACTCTTTTAGCTTCAAGGTCACTGACTGCCGAAAAATATGAAGTATTCATTCTGTTGTATCCGTCAGAAACAAACATTTCAGGTGTTTTATACGTAGGTGCTTTGCCTGTCCTTGCTGTTGTATTTTCATCTATTTTTATATCTGTCATGGCATATTTTGCATTTTCATCAAAAGAAACTACAAGTCTAAGTTCGGAAGTTTTTGAAACATCAATTTGATAATCAGTTACAGGCATAGTCGGTGAAAGTGAAAATTTATCAGTAAGCACATTATCATGATATACAGAAACTGTTGCACCTGTCATTGAAGTATTATCAATATGACCCCATGAACATGAAATGTTATTTACATTTTCAGTATTAAAGCTTACTGTTGAATTACTTGACTGATATGAATATGCACCACTGAAAATCAAACCACGATAATAATATCTTCCGTTAATTCTCGTTGCTTCAAGGTCGCTTACTGCTGAAAATGTACCATAGTTGCTGTAATTATATCTGCTTTCTATAAAACTGTCAACAGAATCATATTCAGGAACTTTTGGCGTTGTTACAGGCTTTATATTATCAACTGTTACATCAGCCATAGCAAATTTAGCATTTTCCTCAAAAGTTACAGCTATTTTCAATATCGAAGCTTCTGAAACGTCAACAGAATATTCCTGCTGCATCATATTTGCAGAAAGTGTATATTTATCCATGAGAACATCATCAAGATAAATTGATACAGTTGCACCTGTCATTGATGTATTGTCAAGGTGTCCCCACACCCATGAAAGCGTGTTTATATCCTTGGTATTATAACTGATAGTAGCTGTTGACGTCTGATAAGAATACTTACCGGCAAATACTACGCCCTGATTGTATGTTCTGCCATTCATGTTGAAGCTTTCAGTTCCGTCAGAATAAATAGTTGCATATTTTGTGTCATATCCGCCTGCAAGAAAGCTTTCAGCTGTCATTGCTTTTTCCTTTTCCTCTGTTTCAGCCTTATCAGCTGTTTCAGCAGCAACTGCATAATTCATTGCAGCATAGGGATATACACCTGTTAAGCCGCTTAAAAATACACCTGCAACAATTCCTGCCGCAATACGATTAAATTTCATAAATTTTACCTCCAAGAAAAAATATTTTCACTTTATTATTTTATCAAATAAATAATACATTGTCAAGTAAAAAAATTCCCGCTAATCCCTTGAAATATTTGTATTTTTATGATACAATTAAATAATAAAATGTATATTTCCAAGGAGGAAAAAACTATGGATAATAAAAGGCCTCGTGCTCGTCAGAAAAATGTAACTTCCGGCGGCAATGGTGTTCACAGACGCGGCAGCGGACTCGGTTCAGGTCCTGTTGGCTCAGGAAAAATTAATTCAGGCTCATCAGGCGGAGGCGGTATGAAACGTGCGGCTGTAGGCGGAGGTATTGGTTTGCCTACTCTGCTTATCATCGGTTTTGCTATTATGAAAATGCTCGGCGGAAACGGTGGGAACGGCGCTTCCGTTCAGCAGCAGGACTTTATCCAGAATAACGGCTCTTTCAGCGGCGGAAGTTCATATTCTGATTCTACTCCAGTTGACAACAGTGTTGCAGCAGGTTCACGAAGCAAATATACCAATATTCTCGGAAATAACAGCGATACTATTACTGTGATGATTTATATCTGCGGCACTGACCTTGAATCTAAAAACGGCATGGCTTCTTCCGATATTCAGGAAATGGCTTCTGCTTCATTCGGTGACAACGTAAATGTTATCCTCTACACCGGTGGCTGCAAACAGTGGAAAATCAACGGTATCAGCAACAAGGTCAATCAGATTTACCAGATTAAAAACGGCGAACTTATACGCCTTGAATCCGATATGGGTAATGGCGGTATGACTGACCCCGAAAACCTTACAGAATTTATAAATTATTGCAGTCAGAACTTCCCTGCTAACCGTAATAATCTCATTATGTGGGATCACGGCGGCGGCTCCGTCAGCGGTTTCGGTTATGACGAGAAGAATTCCCTCAGTGGTTCAATGGATCTGGCTGAAATTGACAAGGCACTGTCAAATGCAGGTGTAAAATTTGACTTCATCGGCTTTGACGCTTGTCTTATGGCAACAGCTGAAACTGCTCTCATGCTCAATGACCATGCTGATTATATGATAGCTTCAGAGGAAACTGAACCCGGAATCGGCTGGTATTACACTAACTGGCTTACTAAACTGGGTAAAAATACTTCCGTGCCCACTGTTGAAATCGGCAAAAATATTATTGACGATTTCGTTGACACCTGCGCTAAAAAATGCCGTGGTCAGAAAACCACCCTTTCTATTATTGATCTTGCGGAGTTTTCAAATACTATTCCCGATAAACTCAATTCATTCGCTCAGTCTATCAGCACTAAGCTCACTAATAAAGAGTACAAAGAAGTTTCTGACGCTCGCTATACTACTCGTGAATTTGCTGTAAGCTCCAAAATTGATCAGGTTGACCTCGCTCATCTCGCTCTCAATATGGACAACAGCGAGGGAAAGGCTCTAAGCGACGCAATTCAGAATGCTGTAAAATATAATCGCACATCTTCTGATATTAATAATGCTTACGGCGTTTCAATCTATTTCCCCTACAGAAAAACATCAAGCGTTGACAAAGCCTGCAATACCTATAATAAAATAGGTATGGATTCCGAATACAGCCAGTGTATCAAGCAGTTTGCAAGCCTTGAAACAACAGGTCAGATTTCCGCAGGCGGTACCTCCTCACCTGTTCCCTCTCTCCTTGATATGCTGGGCAGTGCAGCTGGTTCATCCGGCGGAAGTTCAGATATGATAGGTCAGCTTCTCGGAGCTTTCCTCAGCGGAACATCTGACAGATCTATTGAAGGACTTGACAGTTCCAATACCGCATATATGAATGATACTGCACTTTCTGCTGATGAAACAGCTGAATATATCTCTGCAAACTATTTCGACCCCTCAAATCTTGTTTGGGAACAAAACAGCAGCGGTCAGTATATTATGGAACTTCCTGAAAAACAGTGGGAACTTGTTCATACCCTTGATAAAAATCTTTTCTACGATGACGGCACAGGCTTTGTGGATATGGGACTGGATAACGTTTTTGATTTCGACGGTGACGGGAATCTCATTGCTGATACTGATAATACCTGGGTTGCAATCGATGGTCAGCCTGTTGCTTATTATCATACTGACACCACAGAACTTGGAGATGACAGATATTCTATTTCAGGCTATGTTCCTGCGCTTCTCAATAATGAACGTGTAAATCTTATAATCGTATTTGATTCAGAAAACCCCAACGGCTATATTGCAGGTGCTTCTACCGATTATGTAAATTCCGAAACAGATACAGTTGCAAAGAATATGATTGAGCTTGAAGCTGGTGATACTCTGGACTTTATCTGCGATTACTATGACTACAGCGGAAACTACAATGACAGCTATTTCCTTGGTGAACAGATGATTGTTTCCGATAATATGGAAATCAGCAACGTTAGTGTTGGCGACGGAAATCTCAAAATCAGCTATTGCTTTACTGATATTTATAATCAGGTTTACTGGACGGAAGCAATAGTTAAATAATGCACAAAAAAGCTGATACCTGACGGTATCAGCTTTTTCACTATTTTTCGTACTTTTTGAATAATTTAGGTATTATTACTACCACAATCGAAATCATTACTATTATTCCGCCTGCTATGAGAATTATTGCCGTCACAGTCAGATGAGGCTCTCCATAAGTCTGCGTCGTGTAATAATATGTACGTGACGAAAGAGTTTCATCAACTAATTCTGCTATCAGCTTGTGACCTGCTTCATTTGGATGAATGTCTATCTCATTAATACGTGTAAGTTCGTCACACCTTCCATTAAAAGCTTCTGCGATGTCTATTTTGCGGTAATCATAGTCGCCCTCGTAATAGTCTATAAATTCATTGAAATCATTCAGCGTTCTTGCAGAAAAATCCGATACAACAGGCAAATCTGTGAACACTTCAAGAGGATTATAAAGAGTCTGTATATATACTTTTCCCTCAGTCTTTTCATTGACTGTACGAGCTATTGTTTTCAGATTTTCTTCAAATAAATCAAGTGACGCAGAAACATCATTTTCAAAAGTTCCCATCAGCGATAATATTGCTCCGAAATCAATATTATCAAGATCTACAGATTTATTATCCTTTGTTACTCCAAGAGCTTCCACAATTGTCATTACATTTGCAAGAAGGTCATTTCCGCCGATTGATATGACAACTGCGTCAGTTTCAGCAAGAGCAGAATCCAGCTTTCCGCTTTCAAGCAGTTCCAGCAAATCACTTGAAGTTGCCCCTGATACGGCAAAATTCTGCATTTCATGGTCACAAATTTCCGCTAATTCTGCTGTATATTTCTCTTTTAAAATATTTGCGTAAGAATCAGGACATGAATAATTGTCATCGGCAGTATAACCATCAAGACCATATCCTGCTGCAATGGAATCTCCCAGAAACATAACTCTTGGCGGAGCATGAAGTTCATGGGTTTCTTCGATAACTTCCCGTTCCGTCAAGGAACAGCCTGCAAGGCTCATTGCTGTAAATAATGCAGCTGCTGCTGAGATGATTTTTTTCAGCATATTTTCTCCTATCTGTTCTGTGATTTGATATTGCGGTCAATTTCTCTCTTTGCATCACGCTTTGCAGCATCTGCACGCTTATCATAAAGCTTTTTACCCTTGCAGAGACCAACCTGCATTTTTACACGGGAATCCTTGAAGTATATACTCAACGGAATCAAGGAAAGTCCGTCCTGCTTTACAGTTCCGAAAAGCTTGTTAATCTCACGCTTATGCATCAGCAGCTTGCGGACACGCATGGGATCACGATTAAATATATTTCCTTTTTCATAGGGAGATATGTGCATACCACGAACAAAAATTTCTCCCTTATCTATTGAACACCATGCATCTTTGAGATTTACTCCGCCCTGTCGTATGGATTTTACTTCCGTTCCCACAAGCTCGATACCTGCTTCGTAGGATTCAAGGACGAAATATTCATGACGGGCTTTGCGGTTTTCTGCTATTGTTTTTGTTCCTTTTGAACGCATAAAATCCCTCCGTATTATACATTATATAATTAATTATAATGCAATAAGCATAAAATGTCAAGAAATATTTATGTCATAAATTGTTATAAAATTTATTTTTCTGAAAACACTTGATTTTTTCCTCTTTCTGTGTTATAATAATTCATGCAATTTACGGAGTGGTATCGAAGTGGTCATAACGGACATGACTCGAAATCATGATGCCCCTTGAGGGACATGGGTTCGAATCCCACCCACTCCGCCATATTTATGAAAACGTATGCTTTTTTGCATACGTTTTTTCGTTATAAAAGTACCATATAAATCGCCAAAATAAAAATACTATATT
>JAFXAJ010000019.1 GCA_017517145.1 Ruminococcus sp. | reverse complement strand
GCTGATTGATGCACTTTTCCAAGTCGCTGATATGCCCCTGAGACAAGCCGGACTCCTTGTGAAGTTTATACATACTAAATCCCTTTGCCTTGCGTATCTCTCTTAACCTTGTTCCGTACTCCATTTCTCCGAATCTCCTTTGCCGTGTCCTTACTATTATTATAATGCTTTCGTTCGGATTTTATAATTCATAAGCCCCGAACTATTTACTTATCTATTCCGATATAGTATAATAGAAGGTGTGGAGGTGTTGCACTATGAAGAAATCAGTATGCTTTACAGGTCACAGAACCATAGATGGGGATAGGGAAAAACTCTCAGCTCGGCTCTACGCTTTGCTTGAACGCTTAGTGACTGAGAAAAAGGTCACAGACTTTTACACGGGCGGAGCTGTGGGGTGGGACGCTCTCGCTGCCCTTATCGTTCTGAAACTGCGGGAGAGCTATCCAGAGGTCAAACTGCACCTTGTCCTGCCTTGTCCGTTTGAGGAGCAGTCTGCTAAGTGGAATGAAGCACAGAAAGCGGAATATTTGCATATCCTCGGTCTTGCTGACAGCGTGGAGCAAGTCTCTAATCGTTATTATAACGGCTGTATGAAAGCAAGAAATGCCCGTCTTGTGGAGCTTGCATCTGATTACTGTATCTGCTACTGGAATCCCAAACACTACCGCAGCGGAACAGGACAGACGGTGCGTATGGCGCAGAGGAAAGGCATTGAGGTCATCAATCTGTTTGAAATGTCTGCAAACAGCGTAAAATCGCCCGACAAGAGGTTGACAGATGCTACAAATAGCAGTATAATGGATATATCAAATCATTTGGAGGTATCAACTATGCCAAGAAAGAAGAAAACTGAAACCGCACCTGTTGCCGAAGTCAAGGCAGAGGTTGTGACCGAAGCTGTCAAGGAGACTGTTGCAGAAGCTCCGGCTGAAATGCCTGCAAAGAAGCCTGACGCAAAGAAAGCTCCTGCTAAGAAAACAGCTACCAAAGCAAAAACTCCTGCGAAAGCTGCTGAGAAGAAAACTACGGCTAAGACCACTACAAAGACCGCAGCTAAGACTACAAGAGCGACTGCTCCCGTTGAGACAGTCAAGGTACAGTTCGGCGGCGATGAATATGATTTTGCTGAGATCAAAAAGGCAGTTGAAGCCGATTATAAGAGCAAATTCAAGGGCAAGGTCAAGACTATAGAGTTTTACATCAAGCCGGAAGATAAGGCAGTTTACTACGTTATCAACGGTGATTTCTCGGATAAGATCGAGCTTTGATGATGCAACGGGAACAACTCGCTCAGGGTTGCTCCCGTTTTTTCATATCTTGGATTGAAAATCAGGGCTGATTGTGGTATAATTGGTAATGTAAGCAATGTGTGAGATTACTCGCATAAATCGGAATTTCGAGGAGGAATATGAAATGACTTCTATGTCAAAAGAACAAATGATAGAAATTGTGAGAAAATTACAGAATTGCACATATAAAACAGAAGCAGAAACAGATAAAGCCATTGAAGATTTGAAAAAAGCAGTTATTGATCCTAAAATTTCAGATTATATTTTCTTTGATAATCTTACTCCCGAAGAAATCGTTGATAAGGCTTTATCCTATAAACCGATAATACTATAAATTCCGTTTATCTTAGCAAGTGAACAGAGGCGATTCGAGGTGAAATAGGATTGAACGAAACAGAACTCTATAAGAGACTCGGAATACTGACAAAGGAAAAAGAGCGATGGGAAGAAAGCATACCCTATGTTGCTTCGCTGCTTTCCCATGAATCCGTGAAAATACAGGCGAAGGCACTTTGGCTGATCGGAGAAATGGGGCTTGTATATCCTGAGTCAGTAAAAGCTGTCGTTCCTGTTATTGCTTCATTCTGCGATAGTCAGGTATCACTCCTGCGTAAACGTGCGGTCAATGCCCTCGGCAGGATCGGACGGGGCGACTACCATGTGATAGAACAGTATTGGTCGAGCCTGTTCCGTTTCGCCAATGATGAAGATGCAAAGGTCAGACTGAGCTTTATATGGGCATCTGAGAATATAGCAACAAATACGCCAGACATCTATGAGAACTATATGCCCATATTTGAGAAACTTCTTCACGATACGGACGATAAGGTAAGAATGGAAGCCCCTGAGATATTCCGTGTTCTCGGCAAACGGAGATCGGAGTTTGTTCAGCCGTACCTTGAAACGCTGCAACACATATCTGAAAGCGATGACAACCGTGTTGTGAGGATTCATTGCTTGGGTGCTATAAAGACGGCTACATCGAAATAGGTGATTATATGAAAGACTACATTCTATTACTACCCATACTCTTTATTTTTCATGATATGGAGGAAATAATCGGGTTTGGTTACTTTTTCAGAAATAACAAACAACTTTTTGAGCGCTTTCCTAAGATAACTGCGGCATACAAAGATTTCTCGACTGAAGGATTTGCTTTGGCTGTGTATGAGGAGTTTATTCCGTTCTTTGGTATTAGCTTATTGGCGTTTTTCTTTCCGTGTAAAGTGCTGAACGCACTGTGGCTTGGTCTTATGATCTCTTTGACGGCACATTTCCTTGTGCATATCGCACAGAGCATTTATATCAGAAAGTATATCCCTTCACTGATAACAAGCCTTATCTGCTTACCACCGAGTGTAATAATCATTATTAAATCACTGAGTATCATCAACATTGACTTGGTGACTGTCATTCTGATACCTGTTGCTATCATCGGAATGATCATAAATCTAAAATTTGCCCATAGTCTTATGCACAAATACGGTCAAAAACTTAGCGGCAAAATAAAATCATGATATAGGGGGGAACGCCATGTGTACTTGGTTCTATGCAGAAAGATCCACGCTGTCACCGATCATCACAAAGGCGCAGCAGCTACCGCTTGCGGATACGATCAGGAACACTATGTCACGTTCGGCAGAAATGTCGGGCAATATCCGTCCTACCGATATGGCAGCGGTGTTCGCTCCGAACAAGCAAGGCAATATGGCTGTGTTCCCGATGATATGGGGCTTCACGGTCGAACGATCATCAAAACCGCTTATCAACTGCCGTATCGAAACAGCGGACCGGAAGCCTGTATGGAAAG
>JAFXAJ010000018.1 GCA_017517145.1 Ruminococcus sp. | reverse complement strand
TATACCCTGTTTTCAACAGTTTTGCACTTTTTCAATTTTTATATTTAAAAAAAGTCCGAGTGGACCGTTTCCATGGCCCACTCGGACTTTTGGTTTCACTTTTTTTACAGCGCCTTATACATTTATTTATAAAATCTTCTGAAATTCTCAGCCAGAATCATGCGGTTTTCTTCCTCAGTAAATCCAAGAGCAAAAAAACGTTCAAGCTCCTCAGCATGATTCCACATAGGAAAATCACAGGCAAAAAAGCTGTTTTCCACACCGAATCCACGGATTCTCTCCGCCGCTTTTTCCGCTGACATAAATGCAAGAGAACTGCAAATATCTATCCTTAGATTTTCAAATCCAGTCAGCATTTCCTGCGCTTCATCCCAGCGGCAGTATCCTCCGATGTGCGCCGCCTGCAATTTAAGCTTAGGGAAATTTTCGCATATCTTTCTTATTCTTGAAGGGGCAGAACGATCATATCTTGGATCACCGCAGTGAATAAGCAGAGGAAGCTCTCCCTCAATTATCTCATAAATCTTGAATGCTTCGGGAGAATCTGCGTTGAAATCCTGAAAATCAGGATGCAATTTAACTCCATGAAGTCCCAGTTCCTTAATCTGCGCCACATCCCCCTCAATATCCTCAGAAAGCGGATGGGTTGTGCCAAATCCGAAAAACTGTTGATGTTTTTCACATTCTTCAGCAATGAAGCTGTTTATTGCACGCACCTGCTGAGGAACTGTTGCTGTAGAACACACAAGGTATTCCGATACACCGATAGTTTCTCCGCCTGTTATGAGTTTTTCACTCATACCGCAGCTATCCATGTGCAAATCATAGAACTTTCCCACATTTATTGTAGCTTTCTCCGCTATTTTCTCAGGAAAGATATGCGCATGAGCGTCGATTATATCATACTTACCAAAAATTTCACTATTCATTTTCTATCCTTCTTTAACCGTTAAATACCTTTTCAATGATGAGAAGCTCCTCTTTTTCAACCATTTTGTGCCCCTCAAAACCAATTCTTACTACATAAGGGAGATAATTGATTAACTCCAGAAATCCCTCTAATCCGAAGGATTTGTCGTAATAATTAAAAATTGTACTAAGTGCCGTTCCATGAGTTCCAAGAATTATATTTTCCCCCTCGTGCTCGTTAAGAAGTGCAGATATAACCTCAATGTTTCTGTCCTGCACATCCTTCAGACACTCGCCGTCACTTTCGGTATATGTCATATCCGCCCAGCGCTTCTGAAACATCTCCATATAGTTGCTGTTTTTGCCGTTTTTGCGTTCACGGAGCCTATAATCAGTATGTATCTCCAGACCGTGTTCCTCTGCTGTCGCCTTTATAGTATTATAACTGCGGATATAAGGACTTGAAACAGCATAATCAAGCTTTATATTGCGGAAAATCTCCGTGACTTTCGCACAATCACGCTCACCCTCCTCCGTAAGAGGGCGATTTGCAGGGTCGGGATATTTATAATCAGGCTGTGCATGACGGACAAAATAAATATTTGTCATTATAATCTCTCCTTAAAGTCATTGTAGCCGAATTTACGCAGGATTTCCATTGTGCCGTCAGATTTTTTCAGATAAATTGACGGCAGCGGCATACCGTTGAATGTGTTATTCTTTACCATGGAATATATTGCCATATCGCAGAAAATCAGCCTGTCACCAATTTTCAGCGGTTCATCAAAGGAATATTCCCCGATAGAATCACCAGCAAGGCAGGTCTGTGAACCAAGACGATAAGAATACTTCTTCTCCCCTGCTTCACCTGAATACATAAGAGGCGGACGATAGGGCATTTCAAGAACATCAGGCATGTGACAAGCCGCCGATGTATCAAGTATAGCAATGGGCATATCATTTTCAGTAAGGTCAAGCACTTCCGTCACAAGATAACCTGCATTGAGTGCAAATGCCTCACCGGGTTCAAGAAATACTTCCAGTCCGTATTTATTTTTCATTTTCATGATACATTCTTCAAGGAGTTGAACGTCATAATCTTCACGGGTAATATGATGACCGCCGCCGAAGTTTATCCATTCCATTTTCGGAAGTATATCCCCGAACTTTTCTTCTATTGCATCAAGAGTACGTTTCAGGTCATCGGAATTCTGCTCGCAGAGAGTGTGAAAATGAATTCCTGTTACTCCTCTTAAATTGTCTGTGCAAAAATTTTTTCTTGTTATTCCAAGCCTTGATTTCGGAGAGCAGGGGTCATAAATTTCATGTCCCTCCTGTGTGGAAAATTCGGGATTTATACGCAGACCAATCTTTTTTCCTGCTTTCAGCACACGGTCACGGTACTTATCCAACTGCGAAAAAGAGTTAAAAATAATATGTCCGCAGTATGAGATAATTTCGTCTATTTCACTTTCACGGTATGCAGCAGAAAACACATGATTTTCACCGCCCATTTCCTCAAAACCTAATCGGGCTTCAAAAAGACCGCTTGCCGCAGTTCCTGATACATATTTTTTTATAAGAGTATAAACATGAAAACAGGAAAATGCTTTCTGTGCAAGAAGAATTTTCGCACCTGTACGCTGTTCAACTCCTTGCAGAATTTCAAGGTTATGTATCAGTTTTTCCTCATCCACAATATAACATGGAGTCGTAATATTCCCGAAATCTATCATAAATTACACCGCTTTCAATATATCAGGGAGTTTTTAAAGATTACCTCTAAAAACTCCCCGATTAAAAATTCTCAATTATCCGTTATTGCTGTTCATAAAATCAACGTACTGTTTTTTGTCAATGATTTCGGATACACGTACTCTTGTAATAGAGCATATATTTACTATATCCTCATCAAAATAGTAGTCGCTTCCTGCTGAACGTGCATTACATATCTTAATCCATTCACCCTCAACAATTTCAAGCTTGCCGCTGATATACTCCTTATCTGCCATATACACACGAATCTGTCTGCCAAGCAGTCTTCTGAGAGTGTCCGCCAGTCTTGCAGTTGAAGAACTTGCAGGTGCAGGATTGCTGATTTCTGTAGGTGTAGGTACAGCTTCAGGAATAGGTGCTGCTTCAGGCTTCTCCTCAACTACTGTTCTCTGAGTTGCAGAAGGAAGTTCATCCATCTGAGGAACAGCAGGTGCCGCTTCAGTTTTTTCCACAGGCGGTACAGGAGGCAGACTTCCCTCTGTAAGGGGTACAACGGGCTTTACGATTTTTTTGAATTCGATTGGCATAATATCAACTCCTTTGTTATTTACATAACGGATTATTCATCAAATGAAACTGATTCTATATATTTCAGATTAATAAGACAATCCGAAATACCGTCATTTATTTTTACATAGCCGCTTCCCACCTCAACAAGTAATCCGTCATATTCATCATCACGGGTTGTAATTGTACAGGAACGGTCAATGTAATTTTTCAAAGCTTCTTCTAAATTCATAGGTTTCTCCTTTAGTCAACAAGAACGGGATTGAAATCTTCCTCCCAGGGAAGTCCCCACTTGTTCAGAGCCTCCATAAAAGGATCGGGATCAAACTCCTCTATGTTATATACGCCCGCTTTATTCCATTTGCCGGTCATAATCATCATAGCACCGATCATTGCAGGTACTCCTGTTGTATAGGAAATAGCCTGAGAGCCTACTTCCTTGTAACATTCCTGATGATCGCAGATATTGTAGAGATAATATGTCTTGTCCTTTCCGTCCTTCTTTCCACGGAAGATGCAGCCGATATTTGTCTTGCCTACTGTTCTCGGACCAAGTGAAGCAGGATCAGGAAGAACCGCTTTAAGGAACTGGAGTGGTACTATTTCCTTGCCCTCATACATAATAGGCTCAATTGAAGTCATACCCACATTTTCAAGACATTTCAGATGTGTGAGATAGCTCTGTCCGAATGTCATAAAGAAACGAATACGCTTAATGCCCTTGATATTAAGAGCAAGGGATTCAAGCTCCTCATGGTGAAGAAGATACATATCCTTTTCGCCGACACCCTTAAAGTTATACACACGCTTGATTTCCATAGGCTCTGTTTCAATCCACTTTCCGTCCTCAATGTAGCTGCCCTTTGCGGAAACTTCACGGATATTGATTTCAGGATTGAAATTTGTTGCAAAGGGATAACCGTGATCACCGCCGTTGCAGTCGAGAATATCAATATAGTTTATTTCATCAAAGTGGTGCTTCATAGCATAAGCGGAGAATACTCCTGTTACACCGGGGTCAAATCCGCTGCCGAGAAGTGCTGTGATTCCTGCCTTTTCAAAGCGCTCACGATATGCCCACTGCCACTTGTACTCGAATTTTGCAGTATCAAGAGGCTCATAGTTTGCCGTATCAACATAATGAGTCTTTGTAGCAAGGCAAGCGTCCATGATTGTAAGGTCCTGATAGGGAAGTGCCAGATTCAGCACCACATCAGGCTTGTATGCTTCAATAAGAGCAATAAGCTCATCAACGTTATCAGCGTTGACCTGTGCTGTTTCGATTACAGTCTTTGTTGTAGGCTGTAGTTTTTCCTTGAGAGCATCGCACTTTGACTTTGTACGGCTTGCTATCATAATTCCCTCAAAAACTTCGCTGTTCTGACAGCACTTGTGAATTGCCACAGAAGCTACTCCTCCGCAGCCGATTATCATACATTTTCCCATTTTTACTTTCCTCCGTTTTATAAATAGTCAACACCGCATAAGGATTATGCGATTTGTTTTATTAATAATTATTATTGTAATATATGCCGTCTGAGTTACGTTTCACGATTTTTTTCATTTTCCTTGAAAGCACAATCAGTCCGATAAGTTCAACTACAATTATCGCACCACCTATTACCATAAACATTTTAGGAACTTTACACATCTTTTCTGCCATTTCAGGATCAAAAATCTGTGTAGGATCGTCAGGATTAATAAGAATTTCAACTTTATCGCCCTTTTCAAAAGCCACAGAACTTATACCGAAACTACTCCCGGCTCGATATGTTTTTCCATTATATTCATACACATAAATCGGGCTGTAAGTTGTTGAACGTCTGCGATGTTTTCTTGATTGGCTATAGCTTGTGTGAACTTCATTATCCTCCACTTCTGCCTCAACTGAAATAATACATTCACTCGGAGCATCGCTCATCATCACATAGAAAATAGCTCCGCCGCCGATACACATAAGAGGCATACTGGCTAACATAAGGAATAAAATCACGTATATTACAAGTTTAAGGCATCCGCTGCTTGTTTTTTTGGATTGTATATCATCCGAATAATCATAATTGTTTGAATAAATATCCATATAAATTCCCCCTTGATATATATTCCCTATCCATAAATTTTACGTGACTTTTTCACGTTTTGGGCTTATTGTACATAATATCGTCATTTTTCAGTATATGTATCTATATGCTCTTTTACTTTATGAACACTTTTTTTGATAATCTTTTTACCCAGAATTATCGCTAATATGATAATTACTGCAACAACTGCAAATAAAGCAAAACCTACAGTAACTATTATCTTCAGAACTTTTATAGAGTCATCAGAAATTGGACGGAAAACCTTATCAGGTTCATTTGGGTCAACAAAAAATTCCTGCTTTGTGCCCACCATTGCCTGTAATTCTTCCCAATGCTCTATAGAAGACCTGTCATCGCCTCCTCTTTCAGGACGTTCTTCGCTTTCTCCGGAGGTTGAATAATGAAAACTGCCTTCCTCGTAATATTTCAAATCATAAACATAATTATTACCGTTATACTCATAAGACAATTTCATATAACCTTTGGTATTATTCTTTTCAAATTCTCTGTCAACAGAAATAACAGTTGCGGTTATCGGTTCTAAGCTGCGATTCTTAACATCCATTTCCTCAATATACATGGGCAGAAATGTTTTCAGAAGGTATCCTCCTAATGCAGCTGCGGTAGTACAAATACCAACAACTAAAACAATCAATACTCTTATAAAAAATACTATTACAGATGATTTTGTTCCTGAACTATTAATTTCTATGTCCATAAAAAACTCCTTATATCATTGCAATGCCCGAATATATGCTATGGGCTTTATGACATCGCCAACAGCATTTCCCTTATTATCTTGCAGGCTACAGCTGTTGATGCTCCTGACTGGTCATAATGAGGACTAAGCTCATTAACGTCACAGCCAACTATATTAAGTTGAGAGCACACAAACGTTACAGCCTTTCTCAGCTCATCAAAGGTTACTCCACCTGCCTCAGGTGTACCTGTACCGGGAAATACCGAGGGGTCAAGAACGTCTAAATCAAGAGTGAAATAAACCTTTTTCCCCTTTAACTTTTCGACAGTTTCTTCAAGTCCATTGAAATCGAACTTGTGCATTTCCGTATGCTCAGAGGCAAATACAAATTCCTCACGATCACCGCTTCTGATGCCGAACTGGAAAATATGGTCATCTCCCACAAGCTCGTGACATCTTCTCAAAACACAGGCATGAGATAAAGGCTGACCTAAATAATCATCACGCAAATCAGCATGAGCGTCAAAGTGGATAATATACAAATCCTCTGCTTTATCCTTTGCCGCCATAACTGCACCCAGAGTCACAAGATGCTCTCCGCCTATCATAAATGGAATTTTTCCGTCATTGAGAATAGTATCAGCTCTCATTGCAATATCGGCTACTGTACGTCTTACACTGCCAAAGGGAAGCTCTAAGTCTCCGCTGTCAAAGTAGCTGTAATCTGTCATATCCTTATCCTGATAGGGGCTGTATGTTTCAATTCCGAAACTTTCACTGCGTATAGCTGACGGTGCAAAACGTGTGCCGGGACGGAAACTTGTTGTACCATCAAAGCCTGCACCGAAAAGAACAATTTTCGCATTATCGTATTCACTGTCGCAGCCTATAAAGGTCTGTATGTTTTTTTCAAGCATCTGATTTCTCCTGTCACTCCACATCACGAAGCATTTCCTCTACATAAGAGGGCAGAGCAAATGCACCTGCGTGAAGCTTTGTATTGTAATATTTTGTTTTTATTCCAAGCATATTCCACTTTGCTCCGTTAAGGTCATGTATTGGATGATACTTTTTTGAAGCAAAGCCGAAAAGCCAATGTCCTGAAGGATATGTGGGAATATGTGCCTGATATACACGGCTTATAGGAAAACTCTCTACGATTCTCTTGTGGGAACGCTGCATTGCTGCCGCATCATCAGCATAAAAGGGACTTTCATGCTGATTTACCATTATTCCATCTTCACGTAGAGCTTTATTGCAGCTGCCGTAAAATTCCTTGGTGAACAATCCCTCACCGGGTCCAAAAGGATCAGTAGAATCAACAATTATAACATCATATTTATTTTCACAGCGGCGTATGAACTTTACGCCGTCCTCGTAAAATATATTTACCCTTTTATCGTCAAGGCGGCAGGCAGTTGTAGTGAGGTATTTTTTACAAACCTCTATGACAAGCTCATCAATCTCCACAAGGTCAATTGACTCGACTGTGGGATACTGGGTAAGCTCACGGATTACTCCGCCGTCACCTGCACCAATTACAAGTATATTCTTAGGATTCGGATGAACAGCCAAAGGAACATGAGTTATCATTTCATGATATATGAACTCGTCTTTTTCCGTCAGCATCATATATCCGTCAAGAGTCAGAAATCGCCCGAATTCCTTTGAATCGAATACATCAATGCGCTGAAATTCACTTTGCCCTGTGTAAAGCTGTCTGTCTACCTTTATGGAGAATTTCACATTCGGGGTATGTCTTTCCGTAAACCACAATTCCATTTTATCCCTCCCGCATCATGTTTATCTGAGTGGAATCTCAATATTTTTCAACGATTTTCGCTTTAAGCTCAGATGAGAAGCTATAATCTGCACTGTCAATTTTTTCTGCGGGAACTTCCTCGCCCATCATACACATTTTTCTTAAATACCACTCTTCGTTGTTAACCTGACCAAAGAAGAAGCTGTAATTCTGAGGAGTTCCAATCATTTCTTCAAAATCCTTTATGATATTTTCCATAATACCAATGTATTTTGAACTGTCCACGCCTTCATCAAGTATGAGTTTACAGCTGAAAGTAAAATCCTTGCTGCTGCATATACTTTCAAGGTCTGCATCTGCGATACAATATCCCGACTCAGGTGAAAGTCTGTTTTTTACAATCTCAACAGACTTGTCAAACTGAGATTCCTCAAGTCCGCCAATATATACAGGAGGATAAGAAAGAATTGTAAGTTCAGCTTCGGGAGTGATAAAAGTATCAGAAACTGCATTGTATTCCATATCAGTGATATATTTTGAAACAATTCTCTCAGCAAATTCATCTCTTGCTATATTTCCCATTGTAAGCGTTACAAAGGAATCAAATTCAGCTATATCCTGATTATCCCATGTTTTCATCATTTCAGCGTCAGTAGCTATAAAGCTTGTGCTGATAAGAGGTTCTGTCATCTCTCTGCCATTTTTCGTGGTAAATGTTACATTTCTTGTATATATTTCCTGCTCATACTCAGTTCCCGAATGGTACACTGCCGTTTCAGGCTCGGAAATCGTGTACTTTCCCTTAAAGGTATAGTCCATAAATTCTTTGTACATCTGGTATATATCTCTGCATAAGCCTGATTCGGACAGCTGGGGAGTTACAGTATTATTGCTATTTGGTTTATTATCTTCCTTCTTGTCACAAGCTGTAAGCATCATGGAAGCTGCCATTAACACTGCAATTAAAGACCTCTTTTTCATTTTCTATTCTCCTTTGTTAACATAATCAATTGTCATTGTTGGATTTTCAGCGAAGCACATTAAGATGCTCTATATTCAAATCCTCTGTTCCTGTCATCTGACAGCCTTTTTCCTTTGCGTATTTTATATATCTGATTATTTCCTCTGTAATAAGCTCGCCGGGAGCAAGAATCGGTATTCCCGGAGGATAGCACATTACAAATTCGGTACATATCTTCCCTGCTGCTTTATCAAGGGGCAGGGAAATCTTATCAGCATAAAAGGCGTGTCTCGGAGTATCCGCCACAACAGGTGATATGTATTCCTGTGTCAGCATATCAGCTCCTGAACGTCCGAAACGACGCTTTATTTCTGCAAGAGCGCTTATAAGACGTTCAATATCACGGATTCTGTCACCAACAGAAATATAAGCAAGTATATTTCCTATATCACCGAATTCTATCTGAATATCATACTCATCACGGAGTAAATCGTAAACCTCAATTCCTGCAAGACCTATGGGCAGAGTATATATACTCAGCTTTGATATATCAAAGTCGTATATACTGTCACCGTTGATAAGCTCCTTCGAGTAAGCGTAATAGCCCCCGATACTGTTTATCTCGGAACGTGCATATTCAGCCATTTCAACAGTTTTTGCAAATATCTCACGTCCTCCCAGTGCAAGTCTTTTTCTTGACACATCAAGACTGGACAGCAGCAGATACGACGCACTTGTTGTCTGCGTAAGATTGACAACCTGACGCATATAGTCGGAATTTATGTTTTTTCCCATAAGCAGAAATGAGCTTTGCGTAAGACTTCCGCCTGACTTATGCATACTTACAGAGGCAATATCCGCCCCTGCCGCCATTGCTGTAATCGGGAAATTTTCTCCGAAATAGAAATGAGTGCCGTGAGCCTCGTCTGCAAGCACAAGCATATTATGCTTATGGGCAAGCTCCACAATTCGTTTCATATCACTGCATATACCGTAATACGTAGGATTATTGACCATAATTGCCTTTGCCTGCGGATTCTCACGGATAGCCTTTTCAACCTGTTCAACAGACATACCAAGGGCAATTCCAAGCTGATTATTTACATCGGGATTGACATATACAGGTACTGCACCTGTGAGAATAAGAGCATTTATAGCACTTCGGTGAACATTTCTTGGCATAATAATCTTATCGCCGCTTTTGCAGGCATACATTATCATGCTCTGAACCGCCGAAGTTGTACCGCCAACCATAAAAAAAGCATTAGCCGCACCAAAAGCTTCTGCGGCAAGCTCCTCAGCGTCACGAATAACCGAAACAGGATGACAAAGATTGTCAAGAGGCTTCATTGAATTAACATCAACGTTCATGCAGTCCTCACCGAGAAATTCAGTAAGCTCCATATTTCCCCTGCCACGCTTATGACCGGGAACATCAAAAGGCACAACTCTCATACGTCTTAATTTTCTGAGAGCCTCATAAATCGGCGCATTAACCTGAGAAAGAGCCATTTCCGAAAACATTCCTTCCGCTGAAAATTTCAATCATTTCCTTACGCAGAGCATTAGTTATATCAAGTCTGCTTCTGGGTGAAAGCTCATGAACATCGGTATTGAAAAGATAATTCTGCAATTCAATTTCCTTTATGAGCATTTTTGTGTGGAACATATTCGCCTGATAGACATTTATATCCACAGCGTCGTATTTATCAAGAGTAACTTTGTCGATATAATTCTGAATTGAAGTTATATTATGATCTATAAACAGCTTTTCACCGCCAAGATTTCTGGTAAATCCTCTTACACGATAATCCATTGTAATAATATCGCTGTCAAAACTACCGATAAGATAATCCAGAGCAGTAAGAGGTGTTATTTTTCCACAGGTTGCAACATCAATATCAACACGGAAAGTAGCTATACTTGTATCGGGATGATATTCGGGATAAGTATGAACTGTAACATGACTCTTGTCAAGATGGGCAATTGTCTCACTTCCGCCTGTGGGAATCATTGTATCATCCGCAATAAGGAATGTGGCAGATGCACCCTGCGGATCATAATCCTGTCGGGAAACACTGAGAACCTGTGCGCCAATCATCTCAGTCAGATGAGTCATAATATCTGTAATTCGCTGAGAATTATACACCTCGTCTACATAAGCGATATAGTCGAGCTGAGCTTTCGGAGTACGTGCATAGCATACATCATAAATATTGAAGCTCAGAGATTTTGTAAGATTATTGAAGCCGTAAAGCTTTAACTTGTTTTCCATATTACACCTCAAAAAAAAAAGTACAAGCGTTCAGCTTGTACTTGTCTAAAAATGTCTCCTGATAGCTTCAGAGTTTTTGAGCCGAGATACCTCTTATACTACTCTTATTGACCTTTCACAAGCTGAAAAATGAACTTAGAAAAAATTTAATCAATAAGGCAACTGAAGTTGCCGTCCGACACTTAGACATATCGGAAATCGGCATTTGACCGGCTGTCCGTATGGCACTAACTCACTAAAGAGTGGTCAAAATCATGCTCTAAGCCAAAGCTTTTGCAATACTTTTATTTTATCATATTTTTTTAGTTTTGTCAATAGAAAAAATTGATTTTTGCAAAGTTATCACGTTATTTTCAGGAGATATTTTCCTGATTTTCAGCAATGAAAACATAATCAATTATTTCGGATACCTGTTTGTCAGAAAGCTCATCAATATAAAGCAGTTCATAAGTATTGCTGAATCCGCCGAGCTTTTCACGAAGTTCAAGGATATTTGTAGCAATATTCTCATCAACATGAGGAAGCAACATTAGAACTTCAGCATCTGCGGTATTGAGATCAACAGGCGCAGCTTCATCAAGTGTCAATCTGGCTTCTTCAGTTATAATCTCTATATCCTCAGTTTCTTCGGGGTATTCCTCAATAATCGGTTCATCCTCTATTTCTTCATAAACATCCTCGGATTCGAGATAAAACGGATTTTCAACATAAATATTGTCACGGATTGAGTAAAAAATATTTTCCCCAATACCATAGACATTCATGATTTCCTCAATATTTAGAAAATCGCCGTTTTCATTTCTATAATCCACAATAGATTGTGCCAGCGTTTCACCAATACCATCAAGAAAACAGAGAGTTTCAACGTCAGCAGAATTAATATCAATGGGAAATGAAGGTGATACTGTTGTAACCGTGTTTTTTTTAACATCAGTTAATTTAGTTTTAGTAGATTTTTTTGCTTTCTCAGATGCAGCAGTAGTTATTTTAATTATTTCCTTTGTACTTGTAGTTGGATTTTCGATATATTCCGTAATAGTGTATCTTATTGTTCGGGAAGATTGATTGTCAATTGCTTTTAGAATTACGCTAAGGCACAATACAGCAAATGCTAAAAAAAACAACACTCCTAATTTTCGATTCATACAACTCACCACAAATCTGTTGATTATAACCAAAAACGCTCCCAAAAAGGGAGCGAAAGAAGTGGGCCATTAGGGACTCGAACCCCAGACCGTCCGGTTATGAGCCGGATGCTCTAACCAACTGAGCTAATGGCCCTTAGATATAAATAAACGGAAGTCAAAGCGACTTCCG
>JAFXAJ010000017.1 GCA_017517145.1 Ruminococcus sp. | reverse complement strand
TCTACGCTGTAAGGCTTATACATGGCAAGAAAGAATAAATCTATGGAGAGGAAAAAGGCTGTCTGCACAATTTCCGGTTGTAAATGATTCTACGCATTTCAATGCTTTTAGTGAAGTGCCCTCTTTACAGATTCCTATCTATTTTTTTGCAGGCAAATATGATTATACATGCTGTTTTGATTTGCAATATGAGTATTATGAACAAATTAATGCCCCTATAAAAGAATTCTATGTTTTTGATAATTCGGCACATAGTCCTATATTTGAGAAACCGGAGGAGGCGTCTAAATTGTTTGAAGCGATATTGAAAGGAGTAGAACAAAAATGCTTCTGAAAAAGCTAATATCCGCAATGACATCGGCAATATGCCTTGCTGTATTCAGTACATCTGCAATACCCACAACGGCGGCAGAGGAACATATAACGCAGGTCAACGGTACATTTATACAGCCGTGGCTGTATGCAACGTATGACGATGACCGCTGGGATGCTGAAATGAAGATAATGAAAGAAATCGGCATAGAATATCTGATTATGGGCGATGTTGCCAATCATAATACAGACGGTACATGGACGGTATATTATCCCTCGGAGATTGACTATCTCAGGGATTATTTCGCCTACGATGCCATTGAAAGCTGTTTTATTACTGCGACAAATATGATATAAAGCTGTATCTTGGCATGGGACTTGATACAGCATGGAACAACGATATTGCCTCCGCAGAGGGCAGAGCCGCCAACAGGGAATATATGCGTAAATGCAACGAAATCACAACGGAACTTTACAATAAATATAAATTTCGTTACCCTGATACATATTACGGCTTCTACTTTGTTACAGAGCTTTACAACACCATATATATGGACACAGATACAGGAATTGACGCTTATGCTGAGGGACTTGACGAGATGTTTACATTGGTAATTGACAACTGCAATAAGTTGAATCCCGATATGGCGCTGCTTTTCAGTCCTTATGTAAATATATTCGGTTATGGCTATGCAAGTATAAATTCCGATAGATTTACAGAATGCTATACAGAAGTTTTGAGTCGTATTCCATTCCGTGACGGCGATATAATATGCCCACAGGGCACTGCACCCTGTGGTATCTTATAAAAACCTCCCTCACGGCTGCAGGTTTCATTTTGAGATTTGTAATGTTTTAAGCAGCTATTGACTTTTTTGTACTAATGTGTTAAAATAATAGTATTAATGAAATGGGGTGTTGTTTTTGAATATTCAGAAATTGCCGATTCTGCTCGGATTTAATCTTCTTATAGCTGCAGCGGATGTAATACTTCTTTCCAGAGGAATTACATCTTTCAGCAATACTGTCAGAATTATAATTATTTTAGTCAGCGTGATTGTGTTTATTATTGGAAATTATCTGATACTTTCGTCAGCTTTCAAAAAGCCTGTGGTAAAGGATAAGGCAAATGCTGATGCAGATGATTTCGAGGAGGCATTCAAAGGCTGGAAAGGTATGAATACCCCATATAACAGGCAGATAGATCAGGCTCTGCGACAGATTGAGCAGTTTAATACAAGAAGAGAAAAGCTGAAAACCCTTTCAAATGACAATACATTTGATTCAGCCATTGACGAAGTACAGTCAAATATGTTCAGCAACTTCAATCGTATAATCAACAGACTTCTCATATTTGATAAGAATGACAATAACGATATAAACAGAAACGGTAATTACATAAAGAGCGTTCTTATGACTAATGAGCAGTATCTTGATGTATTCCGTAAATTCATAGATGAAATTGCTATGATAGGCGATTCTTCCGAAAGCAATTCAACGCTCAGTTTGCAGACTATTACTGAATCACTAAGAGAAATACGCATAAACGGCGAAACTGATAAATTTGAGGATTTTAATGGCTGATAAGCCATATATGAAAGGATAGGGATTATAAATGAAAAACAACAGAGGAAAAATCATTGCAGTCATGTGCCTTATGGCAGTAATGGTGACAGGTGTTGTAGGCGGAGGTGTTCTGCTTACAAAAAATATCGGGAAAAGTGCAAGAGAAATTTCAAAGGAAGAAGCTCTTGAAGATTTACCGAAGCTTCTGAAAAAAATTAATATTGAAACAGTAGAGCCGAGAAAGGCTCAGGTTGAAATCGGAGCAACATCGCTTGCCGATGAATTGCCCGATATATCAAAGTATCCTTTGAGCGTCAGGGGCGACGGTGTAATTGATATTGAAATTTTTTCTTCAACAGAAAAATCAAGCAAGGGTACTGACGGCTGGCTCAATGAAATTGCAGAAAATTTCAATAATGAGGATTTTGAAATCGATGGATATGATGTATCTGTTTCAGTGCGCCCTGTAGCGTCAGGACTTTCTGTTGACTATATTATTTCCGGAAAGTATGTCCCTAAGGCATACACACCTTCAAATGAACTCTGGGGTGAGATGATTGAAGCTGAGGGTGTTGACATTAATCTTGTTGACGAAAGTATAGTAAGCAACACAGCAGGTATTCTTGTTGATAAGGATACATATTCCGAAATTGAATCAAAATACGGTTCAGTTTTGATAAATACCGTAATACAGGCAACAATTGACGGTGAAATAGCAATGGGATATACAAATCCTTATGCGTCATCAACAGGACTGAATTTCCTTGTTTCCGCACTCAATTGCTTTGATAACGGTGATATTCTCAGTGATAAAGCTGTTGAGTCTTTTGTAGAGTTTCAGGCAAATGTGCCTTTTGTGGCTTATACAACACTCCAGATGAGAGAAGCTGCGGAATCAGGTGCTCTTGATGCGTTTATTATGGAAAGTCAGACAGTGTCCAATGACCCTTCGCTGAATAATTATAAATTCATTCCTTTTGGCGTGGAGCATAATAACCCTGTATATTCTCTGGGAGCTCTTACATCAGAAGAACAGGAAGTTCTTGATATGTTCATAGACTACTGCAAGAGCAGTGAATCACAGCAGCTTGCTGATGAGTACGGCTTTAATGAAAACAAGAATTACAAGTCTGAAATTCCTGAAATTGATGGTGCATCGCTTGTTGCTGCACAGAAGCTCTGGAAAGAGGAAAAGGACGCAGGAAAACCTGTTGTGGCTGTATTCGTAGCTGATACATCAGGAAGTATGGACGGTGAGCCTATAGCACAGCTGAAACGTTCACTTATTAATGCGTCGCAGTATATCGGTGAGGATAACAGCATCGGACTTGTTACATACAACAATGATGTACAGATAAATCTTCCTATTGCGAAATTTGATATTAACCACAGAGCATATTTCACTGGTGCAATAGAGGATATTTCCCCCTTTGGCGGAACAGCAACATTTGACGGTGTTGCAGTAGCGGCGGATATGCTTATAAAGGCAAAGGAGCAGAATCCCGATGCAAAGATTATGATGTTCGTACTCAGCGACGGTGAAACTAACGTGGGATGTTCGCTCAAGGAAATTTCAAAAATTATACAGGCACTTGAAATTCCTATATATACTATAGGGTACAATGCGAATCTTGAAGAACTGGGAAAGCTTTCTGCTATTAATGAAGCGGCAAGCGTAAATGCCGATTCGGATGATGTTGTATATGCACTGAAAAATCTCTTTAACGCACAGGTATAAAGAGAAACTCTAAAGATAATGCACAGGCTGTAATGGTCTGTGCATTTTTTTGTCATTCACAGCAGAAATATGGTATAAAAGAGAAAAAACAATATCACACATTGCTTCTTTCTGATTTCTCACAATGAAAACGACAAAAACCGCCTCAAAATAGTGGTATAATCAGATTGTTGTTTAAATGGAAATTCTGAAAACGGAGGAAGTTTTATGTTGAAAAAAATCAGGGAAAATAAAATATTAAGTTCAGCGGCAGGAATTTTTCTTTCCTTTGCAGGAGGATTTCTGTTTTCAGGGGATAGTATATCTGGTGCTGTCTCTTTTGCGGATATATCCCTTGCCGGCGCATTGAATTTACCATACGCAGCGGCAGCTTTTGCTGGTGCAGTTGTTAGATGCGTTCTGACGGGCAGTGTGGGGAAATGTATAGTAAAGCTTGCGGCAATAGCAGTTATTGTTATAGCAAAGATGTTTTCACGAGTTTTCAGCAGTCCTGCGGGATGCGGAATTATAACTGCTGTAGGAGTGCTTTTTTCCGGACTATCAGTTTCATGGTTAATCGGTGAATTTGTCAAGAAACTTGTTTTTTATGGGATATATAGTTTTCTTGCAGGTTTCACGGCGTATGCAGCTTCATCGTTGTTTGCTGAGTTCAGCATAAAAACAAAAATAACGTTGAAAGGTGCTGATGTTTGCTACCTTGGAATTGTTTACATAGTTTTGTGCGGCGGATTATATTCGGCTCAGCTGCCATTTATCAATGCAGGGCTTGTACTGATAACGGCAGTTACAGTATTTTCAGCATATTACTATGGAGGAATTTGCGGTGTTATATGCGGTGCATTGGGTGCAAGCGGAGCTTTTCTGTCATCTGCTGAAAAAGAAATGATAGTATTTATGCTGCCTGTTTCTGCGTTATTGACAGGTTTTGCAGGAAAAGGCAAAGTATTGCTGTCAGCGGTATTTTTTTCACTTTCCGGATTTATGCTGACAGTATTTGCAGGGGTGTCATTTACTGCTGATGTATTATTCAGTATGTTATGCGGAATCGGAATATTTATAGCAGGTTCACCCTATTATTCTGACAAATGGCTTTCCATGACAGGAGAGAAATCTGAAAACCCCGATGAGATAAAAGGGACGAAGAAAAATTTTATGTCTGATGTAATAGATGCTATTTGCAGTGATTCTGCCAAAATATCAGCTGCACTGACAGCGTCACAGCGAAAAATCGAATTAGAAAATCCTAATCGGAACAGCGTGTGTATGAAATGTTACCGAAGGGGTTTATGCCGTGATGAATTATGGGAAATATCAGAAGAAAATATACCTGTACTTCCGGAAGACTGCGTAAATAAAAAAGAAGCCGCAGAGGAATCCGAAAGAATGTTCCGTATGCGGACAGTACAGCGGCTTATGGAACTGAGATATTCTGGTGACCGTAAACTTATGAAGGAGCAGTTCAGGATAATATCAGAGATTATCCGTGAATCAGGAAAAAAAGAAGAAATAAGATACTCTTCAGCGGTTTCTGCGAGAATAGATGAGGCACTTAGAAGCCATAATATAAAGGTATTAAGAACGATTGCCGGATACACAGCAACCAATCGTCTGACGGCGGATATATTTTACGAAGTCGGAGAAATTACAGAATCATCGGAGAGAATATGCGGAATATTATCAGACGCACTTGGAATCAGAGTTGTGTCATCGGCGGCAGTCAGCTCAGAAAAAGAGCTGAAAACAGGAATATATGAACCGCCTGAGTTCAGACTGGAGATACATTCGGCGGCAATATGTGCGGCAGGTTCAAAACTCAGCGGAGATAGCTCAGCTTCTTTTGCAGACAGCACAGGAAAACAGTATGTAGTGTTGTCTGACGGTATGGGCAGCGGAAAATCAGCGGCAGTTGATTCGCATATAGTAATAGGGTTGTTCCGCAGACTTGTGTGCAGCGGATTAAAGCCGGAACTTGCTGTCAGAATAGTAAATTCGGTTATGGTTACGAAATCCCGTGAGGAATCATTTGCAACTCTCGACGCTTTAATAATTGATCTTGATGAATGTTCTGTTATGTCTGTTAAATCAGGAGCAGCCCCAACTATTATCCGCAAGGGCAGAGATGTTATTAAACTTTCATCGCCGGTTTTCCCGATTGGAATAGTAGAAGAAGCAGAACTTTGCGTGTCTGAACAAAAGATGTCTGAGGGAGATATAATAATCATGTTTTCGGACGGAATAACGGAAAATGCGTATTTATTTATCAAGGAGCTTCTTCTCCGGAGTGATGATATAAAGGAAATTGTAAAGGAAATAACAGCGAAAGCGGAAGTGTTCAATCCTTCATCACGTTCTGATGACGTTACAGTAATTGGAATGAAGATAACGAGAGGATAAATTGACTAAACAAAAAAAGCGTCGGATAATATTGTCAATTTATGAATTAGAGAAAATAACAAACTTATTTAACTTTATATCATAAATATGTATGGCAAAATGCACAGAAAAGCATATATTGTTTTATACTAATATCCAAAATATTGTGCAATTATTTGAAAAAACTTGATAATTGCTGTCGTTTCTGGTATAATATTTATGGGTAAATTATGATATATGTTTTTTATATCGCTGAATCCCAACCGGTTTTATTATAGTGCAGGTCATAGCGTATATAGAATCGGTATATGCAAAGGGGGGCTGAATCATGTCAGTTAATAAAAACAACAATCCAAACGATTTTCCGCTTTACCTTTTTTATCAGGGAAAAAACTACGAGGCTTGGAAATTCTTTGGTGTACATTCAAGAAAAAAAGGCCGTGGAATAATTTACACATTCAGAGTATGGGCTCCTAATGCTGTAAGTGTTTCCGTTGTGGGTGATTTTAACGAGTGGAACAGGAATAAGCATCCTATGACGTCAATTTCAGACGGTGTATGGGAAGTTTCAATTTCTAAACTTGAACGATACGACATCTACAAATACAGTATCGAAACAAAGGATGGAAGAATTCTTCTGAAATCTGATCCCTACAGTACTCATTTTGAAACAAGACCTGGTACGGCTTCAAAAATTTATGAGAGCGAATTTGAGTGGACAGATGCTCAGTGGTATGAAACAAAAAAGAGCAGGTCTGTATACAGAGCACCAATGAATATATATGAGGCACATCTCAATTCATGGAATAATACAGGCGAAGAAGAAGTGTTTACGTCATACATTAACTTTGCAAGAAGTATCATACCATATCTCAAAAAAATGTCGTATACTCATATAGAATTAATGCCGCTTACAGAATATCCCTATGATGATTCATGGGGTTATCAGGTGACAGGATATTATGCACCGACTTCAAGATACGGTACTCCCGATGATTTCCGCCGTATGATAAATATGTTCCATGAAGCCGGAATAGCAGTTATACTTGACTGGGTACCTGCTCATTTCCCTAAGGATGCACCGGGTCTGCATGAGTTTGACGGAACATGCTGTTATGAATATACTGATGTACGCAAGAAGGAACATAAAGCATGGGGCACACACGTATTTGATTACGGTAAGCCTGAAGTATGCTCGTTTCTGATTTCCAGTGCTAATTACTGGTTTACAGAAATGCACGTAGACGGTCTGCGAGTTGATGCAGTTGCATCCATGTTGTACCTCGATTATGACAGACGTGACGGAGAATGGACAGCGAACGTTCATGGCGGAAACGAAAATCTTGAAGCTGTAGAGTTCCTGAAAAGGCTGAATGAAGCAATATTCTCATTGCATCCCGAAGCACTTATGATAGCTGAGGAATCAACAGCATGGCCTATGGTGACAAAGCCTACAAGTGTTGGCGGTCTTGGATTTAATTTCAAATGGAACATGGGCTGGATGAATGATATGCTCAATTATATGTCTCTTGACCCTATATATCGTTCATTCAATCATGATAAAATAACTTTTTCTTTCTTTTATGCGTTTTCGGAGAATTTTATTCTCCCCATTTCTCACGATGAAGTAGTATATGGAAAATGTTCGTTAATTGAGAAGATGCCGGGAGAGGGTGAACAGAAGTTTTCATCATACAGGACTTTCCTTGCATATATGATGGCTCATCCCGGAAAGAAGCTCTTATTTATGGGGCAGGAATTCGCTCAGTACAATGAGTGGAACTGCAAGAGCAGGCTGGACTGGGAGCTTCTTGAGAAAAATCCTTACAATAAGCGAATATCGGAATTCACTCGCAAACTCAATAAATTCTACCTTGATAATTCACCATTCTGGCAGTGTGATGACTCGTGGAGTGGGTTCAGCTGGATTTCAAATGATGATTACAAGCAGAGCGTTGTGGCATTTACAAGAATGGATGATGAAGGCAACGAGATAATTGTAGTATGCAATTTTGTTCCTGTCAAGCGTGAAAATTATCGTATCGGCGTTCCTAAGAAGGGTACTTATAAAGTAATATTCAACACAGACAGTGAAGAATTCGGCGGAACAGAAGTATCAGCAAAGTCGTATAAATCTGAAAAAGAGCCGATGCATGGCAGAGACAATAGTATATCACTGACACTTGCACCGCTGTCAGCGATGTATCTCAAGACAAGTACAAGAAAGAAAAAAGCAGATGCGACAGATAAATCAGCTGATAAAAAAACAGCAAAAAAGAAAACAACTGTAAAAAGAAAATAAGCTTCTGCCGATGGAAAAAGTGATGCAGAATTTTGATTCCCTGACAAAATTATAATTTGTCCAGGAAGTGATATAGTAAAAAAAACAGTATATTATTTGTATATTCAGGAGGAATAAAAAATATGTACACAAAGAAAAAAGTTGTGGCAATGCTTCTGGCAGGAGGTCAGGGAAGCAGATTGTACGCTCTTACAAAAAATGTTGCCAAGCCCGCTGTCCCTTACGGCGGTAAGTACAGACTGATAGATTTCCCTCTTTCAAACTGCACAAATTCAGGTATAGATACAGTAGGCGTACTGACACAGTATCAGCCTCTTGTACTTAATGATTATATAGGCAATGGTCAGCCATGGGATCTTGACAAAATGAATGGAGGAGTTCATGTTCTTCCCCCTTATGAGTCGCAGGCTGGTGCGTCATGGTATGAGGGTACTGCAAATGCGATTTATCAGAATATGAATTTCATCAGACGTTATGACCCTGAGTATGTTGTTGTTCTTGGCGGCGATCATATTTATAAAATGGATTATTCCAAAATGGTTGATTTCCATATTGCCAATGAAGCAGACTGCACAATTTCTGTTATAAATGTACCTAAAGCTGAAGCATCACGCTTTGGTATAATGATATGCGATGAGAATAATCAGGTGACTGATTTTGTAGAAAAGCCAAAGGAGCCCAAGTCAACGCTTGCATCAATGGGAATATATGTTTTCAGTTGGAAAAAGCTTGAAAAATACCTTATTGAAAATGAGAATGATGCTAATGCAAAGCGTGAAAGAGGCGAAAAGTGGTCAAAGGACTTCGGCAAGGATATTATAACATCCATGCTTCGTGATAAACAGCGTCTTTTTGCTTATGAATTCGAGGGCTACTGGAAGGATGTAGGAACACTTGATTCTCTTTGGGAAGCAAATATGGATCTGCTTGGAAAGGATCGTTCACTGGATATTCACGACAAGAGCTGGAGAATTTATTCCAGAAGCAGTTATATGCCTCCGCAGTATATCGGCAATAATGCTAAGGTAGAAAATTCCATGATAGCAGAGGGAAGCGTAGTTGACGGTTCAGTTGATTATTCTGTACTTTTTGCAGGAGTAACGATTGAAGAAGGCGCAACAGTAAATTACAGTATAATTATGCCCGGAACTATAGTAAAATCCGGAGCTGTGATTGAATATGCTATTGTCGGAAGTGATTGTGTAATTGAAAATAATGTGTGTATCGGAAAACGTCCCGAGCAAATTGGTGAAAACAGAGATGACTGGGGTATTGCAGCCATAGGTCACAATGTAACAATATCAGCAGGCAGTGTTGTAGAGCCATCTGAGCTTGTTGGTGAGAATATCTAAGCACAATCGGGAGGTTTTAAATATGAGTAGTGTTAATTATAATGTACTTGGGCTTATTTTTGCAAGTATGCATGACGGAGCCCTTCCTGAACTTACTAAACATCGTACAATGGGATCAATCCCTTTTGGCGGACGTTACAGACTGATAGATTTTCCCCTTTCCAACTTTGTAAATTCCGGAATATCTGAAGTCGGTGTAATAACAAAGGCAAACTACGGTTCTCTTATGGATCATCTTGGTTCAGGCAGAGACTGGGATCTTGCACGTAAAAAAGGCGGACTTCACCTTCTTCCCCCATACAGTCAGACCGGAGGAATATATGAGGGCAGACTTGACGCTCTTGGTAATATCTGGAGTTATGTTGAACATTCTAAAGCACAGTATGTGATTCTTTCAAACTGTGATGTAGTTACAACAATTGATTTCAATCCTGTACTTCGTCAGCATAAGCAGACAAATGCGGATATTACTCTTATTTACAGTAAGGGCAATTATGACGGCGATATAAATACAAATACAACTATTCTCCAGTTTGATGATGAAAACGTGATTAACGACGTGCTTGTAGCACCGAAAATCAAAGGTGAATGTAACCAGTGGCTGGAAATGCTTATAATAAGCAGAGATTTGCTGAAAAAAATTGTATTTGATGCGGACAGCAGAAATAAAGTCAGCTTTACACGTGAGATTCTCCAGAATAAAGACTGTGGATATAAGATAATGGGTTATGAGCACAAGGAACTTTTTATGCGCATTGACAGTGCAATCAGCTATCACGCAGCGAATATGATGCTTCTTAATGCGGAAACCAGAAATGCGCTTTTCAAGTACAAAACGCCTGTATATACCAAGGTAGGCGATAATCCGCCTGTAAAATACGGGATTGAAGCAAATATAAAGAATTCCCTTATAGCCGACGGATGTATAATTGAAGGAACAGTAGAAAACTCTGTTCTTTTCAGAGGCGTAAAGGTTGGAAAAGGAACTGTTATCAAGAATTCTGTAATTATGCAGGGAGCTGTAATTGGTCAGAACTGCACAATTTCATCGTTAATAACAGATAAGAACGTTGAAATAAGAGATGATCAGATTATGAACGGTTCGGAGACATACCCGATATTCATTAATAAAAACGGAAATATCTGAGTTGAATGAGGCAGGGAACAGCCGTTCCCTGCTTTTTTATGAAAAATATTTCTGAAAGGATAATGATTATATGAATATACTTTTTGCGGCAAGCGAGGCTGTGCCATATTCCGCTTCCGGAGGATTGGGAGAGGTAGCAGGTTCACTGCCGAAGGCAATAGCGGAGAGAGGTCATAATTGCGCCGTAGTAATTCCGATGTACAAGTCGATTTCCGATGAAATGCGAATACACATGGAGTTTGTCGCAAATATTACGGTGGATGTTTCATGGCGCAAGCAGTATTGCGGAATTTTCAAAGCGAAGAAAAATGGAATAGTATATTATTTTATAGATAATGAATATTATTTCAACCGTAACGGAATGTACGGTTTTTATGATGACTGCGAAAGATTTGTATTTTTCGCAAGAGCGGTAATGGAAATGCTGAAGCATATAGGTTTCAAGCCTGATATAATAAGCTGCAATGACTGGCAGACTGCGCTTATACCGGTATATTATCAGCTGTACTATAAATATCAGCAGGGTTATGACAGGCTTAAAATAACATTTACAATACATAACATAGAATATCAGGGCAAATATGGCAGCGAAGTTCTGGGAGAGATTATGGGAATTGCTCCATACAATTCAGGACTTCTGGAATATGACGGCTGTATGAATATGCTGAAAGGTGCAATAGAAACGGTTGACAGGATAATTACCGTATCTCCCGGTTATGCAAAAGAACTTCTTGACCCATGGTATGCCCATGGACTCGACCGACTGCTTGTGACAAAGCAGGATAAACTGACAGGCATACTCAATGGCATTGATATGGATATGTATAATCCCGAAATTGATCCGTACATACCTGAAAATTACAACAAGGATGATTTTTCCGGCAAAGAAGTATGCAAGAAGAGGCTGCTTGAGGAGCTTGGGCTTGAATCGGGAGATGAACCTGTAATCGGAATAGTTACACGAATTGTAAAGCATAAGGGAATTGACTTGATTCGTTCAATGTTTGAACAGATACTGAAAAACGGCGTGAAATTTGCTGTTTTAGGTAGTGGCGAAAGAATATACGAAGAATTTTTCATAGAAATGGCAAGGCGTTATCCTGACAGAGTATCAGTTACAATGGAGTATAATCCTGAAAGAGCAAGAAGAATATACGCCGGTTCGGATATGTTTCTTATGCCGTCAATGAGTGAACCCTGCGGCATTGCGCAGATGATAGCCATGAGATACGGAACTATACCGATAGTACGTAAAACAGGAGGTCTTAAAGATACTGTTCGTGATAATGGCGGAATGAATGGAAACGGATTCACATTTCTTACATATAACGCAGGGGATATGTTTGATGCAATATGCCGTGCTATATCAGATTATGAGAATAAACCGAAGTGGAAAGAATTGATACGCAGGGCAATGTATTGTGATTTCAGCTGGGAAAAATCTGCTAAGACTTATATAGATATGTTTGAAGAAATGATATGCGAATGATGAAAGGGAGCAATTACGCTCCCTTTCCTTGTGCAATCATACGAAATTAATGTTCTGTATTTGTCTAATATCACGTTTTTTTACATGAATAATAATTATCATCATTTCACCCTTGAAAATAATGAACTAAAATTATATAATAAAAATGGATAAATAATTATGGAGGTCATGGGTAGATGAAAAAGAAGTGGAAATGGTCAGCATTGTCCATTATTCCTATTGCAATTACAGCGGCTTCATGTTCGTTTAAATCAGCAGGAGCTGTGAAAGGTGTACATATAAATGAAGTTTGTACGCTGAATAAAAGCATTATTGCGGACGGGTACGGTGAATATTCAGACTGGATAGAAATTTACAATTCGGACACGGGAGAAATGAAACTGGAGGGCTTGTATCTTTCCGATGATGAATCTGAACTGAAAAAATGGCAGTTTCCGAAAGGTGCAAAAATAGGTGCAGGAGAATATCTACTTGTGTTTGCGTCAAAAAATGAATCTTCGGACAGTGAATTTCACACAAATTTCGGATTGAGCAAAAGCGGAGATACGCTGATTTTCAGCGATTCCGACGGGAAAATAATACAGCGGATTGATATACCCGTTCTTGGCGAGGATAAGAGCTATGGAAGGCTTGCTGACGGTACAATGAAGATAATGGCGCCTACTCCTGCGGCTGAAAACGAGGAACAGATAGAAGTACCGTCATTTTCGGCAAATTCAGGATTTTACAGCAAAGGCTTTGACCTTGAACTTTCTGTTAAAAATGGTGCAGAAATATACTATACAACAGACGGAAGCAATCCGCTGACATCAGATACAGCAAAGATTTATACTGGAAAAATCGCTGTTTCAGACTGTTCGGATAATGCTGATATATACAGCAAATATGCCGAGGATAACACAGCATTGTCAATTTCAGTTCATACAGGTTATAAAGCGCCTGTAGAAACTGTGGATAAATGCATGGTAGTACGTGCGGCAGCAAAGGATTTAAAGGGAAGATTCAGTGATGTTGTTCAGCGGAGTTATTTTGTAACTGACGGTGAATTGAAAGATTACGAGGATGTAACTGTAATATCCATTGTGGGTAATCCTGAAGATTTTTTTGATGCTGAGAAAGGTATATATGTAGTCGGCAATAAATGGGACTGGAGTGAAAATGATGTATGGGCAGAGGATACTGACCCTGATACAATGCGTAATTTTCACGGCAGAGGAACAGATTGGGAACGTAATGTTGATGTAACAGCATTTGAAAATGGGCAGACAGTAACGGCACAGAATATGGGCGTGAGAATTAAAGGTTCATCTACAAGAAATAATCCGCAGAAAAGCTTTAATCTTTACGCCAGAAGCGATTATGGAACAGCAAAAGTCGAAAGTGCACTTTTTTCTGACAATACAGATAAAGACGGAAAGCTGATAGAAAAGTATGATTCATTTTCTTTGCGTGCATCGGGAATGCAGCGTCTGCGTGACGGAATTGCCAGAGAACTTATAAAGGATAGACCTGTTTCGACTCTTGATATGAAACCGTGTGTGCTGTTTCTCAATGGTGAATACTGGGGACTTTATGAAATGACGGAAAGACTGTCTGCTGAATATATAGAAAGCCATTACGGAATAACCGAAAAAAATGTTGCTATGGTAAAGGATGGTCAGGCTGAAGAAGGTGATGAAGCAGTATGTCAGGAATTTCTTGACAAAGCAGGGGAACTTTCAAAGCTTGATATGACGGTGGAAAGCAACTATGCTGAAGCCTGCGAATTTGTTGATATAGAATCTATGATAGAACATTATGCGGCAGGTTTGTATCTGTGTATATTTGACTGGCCGAACTACAATTATGCTGTATGGAAAAATACGACTGAGGCTGATGCTGAAAATCCGTACAGTGATGGAAAATGGCGTTTTGTATCATTTGATTTTGACCATACTATGGGATTTACGTATGATATTGGCTGGAAAGATACTGATTTGTACAAATATGATATGTTTGCTCATTTGGATAAAGAAAAAGACGAAGCACCAACAAATCTGTTCGCAGCACTTCTTGATAATGAAGATTTCCGAAGCCGATTTGAAAAGGTATACAAGGAATATGCAGATGATGTAATGAGTGCGGAGAAAGCGGATAAAGTGCTTGATATGTATCGTGATAAATATATAGATGAAGCAGTTGATTCTGAGTTGAGGTGGAATGAATACAGCTATACGGGTACAGCAACAGAAAAAGCTTTAAAAGCGGCAGAGAAACTGGAGGAAACGGTATTTTCCGATATATCGGAATATTTTCACAATAATAAAAAGTACACTCTTGAATATATGGAAAATTATCTGAGCGTATCCCATTCGTCAGCGAATACGCCTGTTTATGATATTTCATCATTGGAGAAGCTGTCAAAGTATATTATGGGTTCGGAAGAGCTTGAAAAGTGGCAGAATTATGATCTGTACAGGGATAAAGTTATAGATAGCTATGATATGATTGAACTGCGTAAAATACTTGCTGAGGATATAAAGACAAGACCTGATATGCTTGAAAGCTGGAAATTAGAGACAGACAGCGAATCAGGTGCATCGGCAAAATCTATGAATCTTACATCGGGGTTGTATGCTGACATCAGCAGCAGCGGCAAAAAAAGCGAAAGTGTAATGATGAAAAATAGAGGAATCTCAATAGAAGGTGATAAAAAATACAGATTTACATTTGAAGGCAGAGCGACAGCAGGATTTACAGCGTGTGTAAAAGTTGTTGGTGAATCGGGAACAATGCTTATGGAAGAAAAAGCTGAACTTACAGATGTTCTGAGTAGTTATAGTTTTACATTCAGTGGAAGAAAAGCAGAAAAGGCTGATATAATTATTGAAATCAGCAATGGTAAAAATGATAATTATACTGTTACAATGAAAAACAGCAAGCTGATTTGTGTATCTTAAATGTAAAAAGCTTCTTGTGTTAAACAGGGAGCTTTTATCAGATTCTAAAACAAAAACCGCAGTCATTCGACTGCGGTTTAAAGTGAGACATGAGGGATTTGAACCCTCGACCCTACGCTTAAAAGGCGTATGCTCTACCGGCTGAGCTAATGTCTCATTAGTATCGGAACATCTCCCGAACACCTTATATATTATACATGAAAAAAGGGGATTTGTCAATAGAAAAAATAAAAAACGGCAACACGCACAAACAATAAGCTGTACTATGGATAATTATAACAAATCAAACAAATTTTAAAAAAAAGGTTGACATTTGAATCGGAAAGTGGTATAATTTATTATGTTGTAACGGAGATGTGCTTGTAGCTCAGCTGGATAGAGTGACTGGCTACGAACCAGTAGGTCGGGGGTTCGAATCCCTCCAGGCACGCCATACTGTTAATAACAGGGTAAGAGAACATTTAAATGTTCTCTTTTTTTTTTATCCTGACAATTGACAGTTATATTAAGTATATGTTATAATAAATGCAGCAAAAGGGGGATTGAAATGAAAAAAACTATTTTTGCAGCAATAGCCGTCAGCACCATGCTTCAGCCGTTAGTTTTATCGGCAGCAGACAGAGAAAATCCGCAAGGCTGGCTTCTCTGGCATAGCTATTCTGATTATTCCGCAATGGATAGCAGACTTTATCTGAGAACGCCGCAGGGGAAAATCAGTGAAATATCTGGAGATTTCGTTCATGCCATGAATGGAGATTTCGGAAGTTCTCCTTGTGATATAGTTTTTATGGCAATTGACAGCAGCGCTGATGAGTGGGATATATATCGTTATAATGCTATAAACGGTAAAGTAAAGAATCTTACAGAAAAAAGCGGATTCCGCAATGAAGATCCGAAATTTTCTCCTGACGGTCAGAAAATAGTATTCAAGCGTGGATACTGGGATAATTCCAGAAATGACTTTACATATAATCTTGCCGAAATGGAGCTTTCCAACGGAGAAATTACAATGCTCACAGATGATACGAATGAGCAGTCAATGCCATATTATTCCGAAAATGGAAAATATATATATTATTCAGAGTATATAAATGGCATATCTTCCATACATCGCCTTAATAGAGAATCAGGCAAAACAGAAGAAATTTTTGCAGAAAAAGACGTTACAGCGTATTATCCTATTGTACATGGCGAGGATTTGTATTTCACGAAATGGAATTCCGCTGATAACAGGAATGATATGATCGTAAAATATACTGACAATACTGTGACGTCATTGCAATTTAATTCAGCGGATTTCAATGTTTCCGATGCTTGTCCTGTGTCGGCAGATGCAATGATATACAGTTCCACTCAAAACGGCAATTATGATTTATATTGCTATAACGGCAGTGAAAATTTTTCCTTTGACTTTGGAAATACTGAAAAACATGAGTTAGGGGCAGCTTTTTATTCTTCAGAAGAATTAAAAAGCTATGCAGCAGATTTAGAAAAATTTCTTTTAGGAGCAGATGCACCTGATAAAAATTATGACATAGACGGCGACAATACTGTTGATTGTTTCGATATAATCAATGTAAGAAAATTAGTTTCAGGAGAATAATTATGGAATATATTAAAAAAGAAAACATTGTTGAATTATCAAATCCGGGAGTTGTTTCAAGACAGCTTCTCAATCCTGAAAATTCATCAAGTGAAAGAGTTACTATCACAGAAGTTCACCTTGAACCAAATGCGGAGCAGCCTCGCCATACACACGAATTTTCTGAGCAGATATGGTATGCTGTAAAAGGCACAGGTACACTTTTGCTTGCAGACGATAAGGAAATTAAATTCACAGCAGGAGATGTTGTGCGTTTTGCGGACAAGGACGTTCACGGGTTAAAAAATGACGGCGAGTCCGAATTTGTATACATCTCGGTAACCTCGCCGCCTATTAATTTTGGATATGCTTATAAGGAGAAAAAGTGATTATTTAACCAATGCTTCTCTCATAACGCACAAATCAAATACATCAATTTTACCGTCCTTGCAAAGGTCAACTGCATCGGAATTTTCAAGCTTTGAATCAGCAATGTCTTGATTGAAGAACGAACTCGATTTTATACCGTGTTAAAGACGATTTTTCTATTTTCAACTGCTATTTCACCAACCTTGTCTTTAGGTGTGGCAGTCATATACACAAAGTTACCCTTAATATTAGCTACATAAGCTTCAAGACGTCCGCTGTTCACAGTTAAGATCATATCTTTATCCCAACAGGTATAATCAAAACCAAATTCCTTGGATAGAGCAGTATCAAAATATCCAATGTGTGACCGATGCATACCTGAACCCCAGGAAAATGTATAATAGATTTCTATATTTTCGTCATTGTTCAAATCTGCAACGGCGAAAGAAGTTGTTCCATAACCACCAAAACCTGTTCCGAGCGTATACATATTACCATTATATTCAAGGTAGCTTTCACAATTTTTTTTATATTTGAAAATGCGGAATCCATATTTATCTGTTATCTCTTGGGGAGTTATATTGTAGAGTTCGTCATTTTCATACATGCTTTGAGGAACAGAGTATTGTGCCATAAACTCGTCAACTCCCGATTTTGTCGGTGTTAGTGCGAATGTATCAATTGAATCATATTTATTTGTTTTTTCAAGCAACGCATTTTTCATTAAACACATATCGAATACATCAAGTTTGTTATCGTCATATAAATCAACAGCTTTCCAGTTTGTTAGATTTGTATTTGGAACACTAAGCAGCCATTTCTGGAGGGCAACAGCATCAGCAATGGTAAATTCGCCGTCACCGTTGGCATCACCTCTGACAAATTCGGGAACTACATCTTCTGTAGGCTTTTCAGTAGTTACTGTAGTAGTTTCTACTATAGTTGCAGTTGTCGTTGTAGTAGATGACGCTGTAGTAGTTGTTGTTGTATCAACTGTGGCAGTAGTTGTTGCTGTGGTAGTCTGTGGAATTTCTTCCTCGATAACTTCAAACTTTCTGTTGTATTTTTCAGCATAAGCCTGTGCTGTTGAGCCTGCATAGCCGTGAATTACAACTGATTTGTCAATGGGTTCTTCTGATGTTTCGTCTGTAATGGATGGTAGGCTTTCTAATTTATATGCTCTGTATTCTGCAGGAATAGTCTTTTCAGAGTCGAAAATATCACAATTCTTGTTATAAATATAAAAGTCGGATGTGCCTTTTGATGCTCCTAAAGTTCTTTCGTTCAGATAAGGTGCTCTGTAGTGGATTTCATTCGGATAATCACCGCTTCCTGCTACAGCCATATCGCCTACATAAATTATTGATTCGGGGAAGTCCACATATCTCAACTCGGCAGATTGTAATGCAAAAGTCATCTCTGCAACGCCTATTGTTCCGTCCCTGAAAATAACTTTTTCTAATTTTGATTTTTCATCATTGTCCACAGCCCAATCGTCAACATAAAATATACCGTCAACATTTTCTGCACAAGCGGAATCTGCAAATGCATTTGCGCCGATATAGGTAACAGTATCTGGAATGTCAAACTCGGTAAGAGATGAACATTCACTGAAAGCACCTGCACCAATTGCGGATATATCGCTGTTGAATTTTATGGTTTTGAGAGATTCGCACAAATAAAATGTATCCATATAAACAGCATTAATACTCTTGGGCAGTTCAACGCTTTCAAGATTTATACAAGCGACAAATGCGCCGTTGTTAATCTGTTTGATATTTTCGGGTATAACGGCATTTTTCAGCTTGTAACAGCCCGTAAAAGCATAATCGTTGATAATTTCAGCCTTTTCGGAAATTTTCAGTTCTGCCATATCAAGTGCAGGGGGACAGCCTATAAGCTTTGTCATATCCTTAGTGTAGAGAAGTCCGTCAGATACCGTAAAATAGGGGTTAGTTTCTGATACCTTGATTTCAGCTATAGCAGAAAAATCATTTTCTTCATCATCTGACATTATAGAAACAGTAGGAACGTTGAAGGAAGTATTGGCATAAGTTACGGAATTAGAGGGTGTTTCTTCGTCCATTTCCTCTATTGTTGAGCCTACTATCGTATGTACACCGACTGATGGACTTGAAACAGTATGAATAACAGCTACGAGGTCAAGCCAGTCAAAATACTGCAATGAATCAGGGAAAGTAATTGTTTTAAGTTTGCGGCAGCGTCCAAAAGGTGAATTGTAAATACCTATTACAGGAACGCCGTTTATTTCAGCAGGGATTTCAACTTCTACGGCTTCTCTGTCAGCAAAATCTGTGAGATAGGCGAAATCTTCGTATACCCTGAAAGTGAAATCACCATCAATTGCAGCTTTATAATAAGCATCAAGGTCAGGAGCTTCAGCATCTTCTTCCTTACTCTGCTCACTAAAATCCTTGAAGCTTATTGCGTTAAGAGCATTGGCGGTTGGTGTGTAAATGTTTGCAACCGAGCCAATAAGCGTTATTGCGGCTAAAAATGCGGTTAATTTTTTCATAATATTACCTCCGTTTCAAATTGGTGGTAATATTATATCATATAAATTTAAAATAGTCAATAAATTTTTAGGAGTTTTTGTATGAAAATAACAGTTTTAATCGAAAACAGTTCCGATTGTGAGCTGGCAAAAGAGCATGGTTTAAGCCTGCTAATTGAAACAGAGGACAAAAAAATCCTGTTGGATTCAGGCTGTTCTGAATTATTTGCAGATAACGCAGATAAGCTTAATATTGACCTTTCTGATGTGGATTTTGCAGTTCTTTCTCATGGTCATTACGACCATTCAGGAGGGTTTGACACTTTTTTTGAAAATAATAAAAATGCGGTTCTCTATGCGAGAAAGTATGCAGACGGAAAATATTATTCTCCTAATGGCGGTATTCATGAAATAGGTGTGCCCCAGAGAGTACTTGATTACAGTGATAGGATTTTATATGTATCAGATAACCGTGAAATAGCCGAGAATATATATATTATCGGGCATAATACACCTGATTTGCAGAAAATCGGCGAAAAAGTCATGCTTTACAAAGGCGGGAACGGTGAAATAGTTCCTGATGATTTTGCACATGAGCAGAGTTTTGTTTTTGATACATCAAAAGGGCTTATTATCTTCAACAGCTGTTCTCATGGTACGGTAGAAAATATTATTCGTGAAACAAAGGAGTTTTTCAGAAATAAACCTATTTACGCATACGTAGGAGGACTTCACATGATGGGAAAAGATGCGGAGGGCAGAGAAATATGTGCTTTTACCGAATCAGAAATTGACGCATTGTGTGACATAATCAAAAGCGAAAATATCAGCTATCTTTGCACAGGACATTGTACTACCCTTGAGGGCTATGATAAGGTGAAAAAGCGTCTTGGCGACAGAGTAATTAAACTGACAACAGGATTCATTTTTGAATTGTAATTTATGTGAACCCCTTATATTTTCTCCCCGATGAAAATTTTCGTCGGGGAGTTGTCTTTTTTCGGAAAATGTGATATAATATCTTTTTGGAATTATAAAACGAAAGGAAGATATTTTTGAAATCACGTTTTCTGACAGGAGTATCCCACGGTATACCTATATGCCTTGGCTATTTATCGGTATCATTCGGCTTCGGCATAAATGCCGCCGCATCGGGACTTTCAACTATTGAAGCTTCGATAATATCAGCGTCAAATCTCACATCCGCAGGACAGGCGGCAGGTGTGGGAATAATTGCCGCAGGAGGAACACTTCTTGAAATGATACTTGTACAGCTTACAATTAATATACGTTATGCTCTTATGGGACTTTCTTTGTCGCAGAATCTTGATAAAAAATTCACAACTCCCAACAGACTTCTTGCCTCTTACGGTATAACAGATGAAATTTTTGCAGTTTGTTCCGCACAGAAACAGCCGCTTACGCCTGCTTATATGTACGGAATAATATTGATTTCAATGTTTGGCTGGGTTACGGGAACATTTCTTGGAGCGTCAGCAGGACATCTTCTTCCGCAGTCAATATCCTCAGCTCTGGGAATAGTTCTTTACGGAATGTTTATAGCAATTGTTGTACCTCCTGCACGCCGGAACAAGAGCATACTGTTTGTAGCGGCTGCTTCGGCATTGCTCAGTATACTTTTCAAATATGTCATAACCGCAGTATCTTCGGGATTTTCTGTTATAATATGTGCAATAGCAGCGGCAGCAGCAGGTGCATTGCTTTTCCCTGTTGACGAGGAGGCAGAAGAATGAGTACAGCAATTTATATAATTGTCATGGCAGGAGTAACATATCTCATACGCATGATACCTTTTACATTTTTCAACAAGAAGATAAAATCAAGATTTGTCCGCAGTTTTTTAAAATATATTCCCTACGCTGTATTAAGTGCAATGACAATACCTGCAATATTCTACAGTACGGGCGATGTTGTCACAGCTGCTGTGGGAACAGTAGTTGCAGTTGCACTTGCATTTTTCAACTGTCCGCTGATAGTAGTTGCGTTGGCAGCATCACTTGCGGCGTTTCTGACGGGGGTAATAATATAAGATGTTCCTATAACATAAATATGGTAATACCGGATATATGTGCGGTATTACCATAATTTTTTGTCTGATTATGGTAAATATAAGAAAAAGGGAGAATATTTTTATAATGCTTTACAAATAAAAATCATTGGAGTAAAATATATATGTAACAGCCTACAATTATACATATACTTTTTTGTAGACCTTGCACATAAAAAGGAGGTTACTATATGAAAAATAAAACAACAGACATGACGCAGGGGCCGCTTCTCAACCAGCTTGTGATTTACACTATACCAATAATACTTACGGGAGTATTACAGCTTTTGTTTAATGCCGCCGACCTTGTGGTAGTGGGGCGATATTGCGGAAGTATATCCGTAGGAGCAGTTGGTGCAACAGGCCCTGTAATCAATCTTATTACAAATTTATTTATAGGATTTTCTGTAGGCTCAGGAGTTTCCGTAGCTCATGCCATAGGAGCAGGCAAGGAGGAGGATGTCCGCCGAGTTGTCCGAACATCAATACCGCTTGCGGCAATATGCGGACTTATTCTCACAGTAGTCGGGGTATGCGGGGCGGAATACATACTGAAACTTATGGATACACCTGATGATGCCATTAAACTTTCCACATTATATATGAGAATATATTTCTGCGGCATAACTTCAAGTATGCTTTACAACTTCGGAGCAGCTATACTGAGAGCAGCAGGAGATACCCGTTCTCCGCTGATACATCTTACAATAGCAGGCGTATTAAATGTTATACTCAATCTGATTTTTGTCATAGTATTTGATATGAATGTAGGGGGAGTAGCCCTTGCAACAGCAATATCCCAGACTTTATCGGCATTTCTTATTCTCCGCACGCTCGCAAAGAGAACGGATAACTGCCGTCTTGTTCTCAAAGAGATGCACATATATAAAAGACAGCTTTTAAGAATATTGCAGATAGGATTTCCCGCAGGTATTCAGGGTTCACTTTTCTCAATATCAAATGTACTTATACAGTCGTCAGTAAATTCATTCGGCTCAATTGCCATGTCAGGAAATGCGGCGGCACAGAATATTGAGGGCTTTGTCTATACTGCTATGAACTCAGTAAGCCAGTCAGCACTTAATTTCACAGGACAGAATCACGGAGCAGGAAAATATGACCGTGTACGAAAGACAATGTATATATCATTGGGATTTGTTGCTGTAGTGGGACTTATACTTGGAGTATCCTCGTATATATTCAGCAAACCGCTGCTTTCAATATATATTTCAGATTCAGCAGAGGCAGTACAGTATGGAGCAGTAAGGCTTCTTTATATTTGCGTACCCTATTTCTTATGCGGTATAATGGATGTTTCAACAGGCTTGCTCCGAGGCTTGGGAAGCAGTATCCTTCCTATGATAATTACTGTAGCAGGAGTATGCGGATTCCGTGTGGTATGGATATACACAATATTCAGAATACCGGAGTATCATACACTTGAAGTGCTTTACATTTCATATATAATATCATGGACGATGACTTTTGTGGTTCAGATAACACTTTTTGCAATACTTCTTCATCTTAAAAAGAAAAAATCTGCAGCAATGGCAGTATAACCATTTTCCCCTCTTTGGCATATAATAAGCCAAGGGGGGATTTTTTATGGATGAAATAATCATAACATCAGCAGTTATTCTTACAGTAATAGCTATTATTGAAATAGTGACGCTGTTTTTTTCGCTTCCTGCGGAAAATGCACCGCCTTATGTAACGGTTCTGCCGGTTTTTTGCGATGATGAATTATTTGACAGACGTATAGAATATCTCATGCAAAGAGGATGCGGCAGGCGTTCTGTGATAATCATAGATTATTCGGCAACGGACAGCCAGAAGAAGCTATGCAGGCGGTTTATTGAGAATAATCCCGATGCCGTATTTGTTCGTCATGATGAACTTGAGGGATATTTCAGCAGTGTCTTTCTTGCTGCGGAAAAAAATGACAGAACTTCCTGAAATTTTTTTGCTGAAATATTTGCTTTTTTGAAAGAAATATAGTATAATAATAATAAGGATTATTTTTGACTTGTAAATTCGAAGGAAACATGGAAAGGAAATGCAGATGGCAGGAGAATTTCTTCACATTGAAGGCTCAGTAGAAAATGTGGTTTATAAAAACAGCACCAACGGCTATACGGTTCTTGACCTTGATGCCGGAGGGGAGCTTATACCTGTTATCGGAAATCTGGGTGATGTTGAGGAAGGCGAAATCCTTATTCTGGAGGGTAATTACGAGGCTACAAGAAAATACGGCACACAATTCAGGGCAGAATACTGCGAACGAAAGCTGCCTGAAAATGCTGTGAATATTGAAAAATACCTTGCATCAGGGGCAATAAAAGGAATAGGTCCCGGACTTGCTAAAAAAATCGTAAATATATTCGGTGCGGAAACCCTCAATGTTATTGAGAATAATCCCTATCGGCTCAGCGAAATAAAAGGTATTTCACGCAAAAAATGCGATGAAATCGCCGAGGAAGCAAAAAAACTTTTTTCGCTCAGATCTGTGACAACTTTCCTTTCACAATTCAATATCAAGCCGAAATATGCCATGAGCGCTTTCAGGCGCTACGGCGGAAATTCCATGGAAATGATAAAGCTTAATCCGTATATACTTTGTTCAGAGGGAATTGACGTAGAATTTGGGCGTGCGGATTCAGTGGCAATGGAGCTTGATATTCCGAGAAATTCCCACAAGCGTATAATAGCAGGTATGCATTACATACTCAGGGCATTTTCTGAAAGAGGGCATACCTGTATGCTCGTTGAACATCTTCTGAAAGTTGCAGCAGACAGGCTGAATATTTCCGAAAAGGAATTCTATGCCGCATATAATGCTGCAATGGAGGATAATGAGCTGTTCTGTTATATTATAGATGATAAAGAATATGTATATCTGCCGGATTTTTACTATGCTGAACAGTTTATTGCTGATAGAATCAATGTAATCCGTGATTTTATAGCGCCGGAGGATTTCAATTACGACACTCTTATTGATATTGAGGAATCAGAAAAGAAAATAAAATATGAAGAAAAACAGCGGCTTGCTATAACAACAGCAGTTTCCCGTGGATTAATGGTACTTACGGGAGGCCCAGGAACAGGTAAAACAACTACTCTCAACGCAATAATTTCTATTTTTGAAAAAAGAGGGGACAAGGTTTATCTCGCTGCACCTACAGGCAGAGCAGCCAAGCGTATGTCAGAGCTTACAAACCGTGAAGCCAAGACAATTCATCGCCTTCTTGAAGTGGTATACGACAGCACAGGAAGGTCAATTTTCGCCCATAATGAGAAAAATCCCCTTGAATGTGATGTTATTATTATAGATGAAATGTCAATGGTTGACTGTGTTCTTTTTGAAAAGCTGCTTCGTGCGCTTCAACTGGGATGCCGTCTGATTATGGTGGGAGATTTTCACCAGCTGCCATCAGTAGGAGCAGGAAATCTTCTGAAAGATATAATATCAAGCGGAGCTGTACCTGTAGTACAGCTTACAGAAATATTCAGACAGGCTCAGCAGAGTTCCATTGTTACAAATGCTCACAAGATAGTTTCAGGAACATATCCCGACCTTACCAGAAAAGACAGTGACTTTTTCTTTTTCAAAAGAAATGATTTCGGTAATGTGGTTGACCTTATAGTAGACCTTACCAAACGCCGTTTGCCTAATGCGTACAAGTATTCGCCTATGGACGATATACAGATTATTTCTCCCTCAAGGATAGGTACAGTAGGAACGGTTGAACTGAACAAAATATTGCAGGAAAAGCTGAATCCACCGTCTAAGGATAAGGCCGAATACAGAGGCTACCTCTATACATACAGGGTAGGGGACAAGGTTATGCAGACTCGGAATAACTACGATATAGTCTGGAAAAAGGACAAGGAGCTCGGTACAGGGGTTTTCAATGGAGATATAGGAAAAATTGAGAGCATCTCCACAGGTTCAAAAACAGTACAGATTAACTTTGACGGCAGAACAGCAACATATACCTTTGATTTGCTGCCGCAGGTAGAACTTGCTTATGCTATCACTGTGCATAAAAGTCAGGGCTGTGAATTTGAGGCTGTGATAATGCCTGTAATGGATGTTTTCAAGAAACTGAGCTACAGAAATCTGCTTTATACAGCTGTTACCCGTGCAAAAAAGCTGCTTATACTGATTGGTGATGAGCAGGTTGTAAATAAAATGGTAGATAACAACAAACGCGCAGGCAGACACACCTGCTTAAAATATATGCTGTCAGACAGAAAGGAATAAATATGGCTAATACAGATATAGGAATAGATCTCGGAACTTCAAATATTGTTATGACAATGGGAAAAAAGGGGGTAATACTCAGTGAACCCTCAGTAATCGCCTATAATACACGAACCGAGCGTGTGCTTGCAGTTGGCAGAGAGGCGTATGAAATGATCGGAAAGAATCCCGATTATATATGTGTTGCACGACCGGTCAGCAATGGAGTTATTTCCGACGATGACCTTGCCCACAGTATGATTCGTGAATTTATACTGAAAGTAACAGGCCGTCAGCTTATCAAGCCCAGAATAATTATATGCGTACCTTCTTTTATAACTGATATTGAGAGTCGTGCTGTAGTTGAAGCTGCCAAAAGTGCAGGTTCAAGACAGGTTTACCTTATACAGGAACCCATAGCAGCGATGATTGGCGCAGGAGTTAACATCACTAAAGCTAAGGGACACATGATTGTTGACATCGGCGGCGGAACAACTGATGTAGCGATTGTATCTATGAATGGCGTTGTAACTTCCCATACTATAAAAAATGCAGGAAATTCCATAGATAAGGCGATAGTACGCTATATGCAGAATAAGTACAAGCTGCTTATCGGAGAACGTACTGCTGAAAAGGTGAAAATCGAGCTTTGTAATCTTTATGACCCCACAGACGAGGTTACATATACAGTCAAGGGACGCAGTCTTGCAAAAGGACTTCCTGCACAGATTCAGCTCAGTGAAATTGAACTATATCAGGCAATAGAGGATGAAACATTCCTTATTATGGAGGCAATACGTAAGATTCTTGAAGATGCGCCGCCTGAACTTGTGGGAGATATTTATGATAACGGACTTCTGCTGACTGGCGGAGGAGCGCTTCTTGGCGGACTTACCCAGCTTATAAAGAGAACACTGGGAATTAACTGCAATATCGCCAAGGACGCAGTAAACTGTGTAGCAAAGGGAACAGGTATGGCGTTTGACAGCATGACAGCTCTGCTTGACGGATTTGAAGCAGCTACAGTATACAAATATCGCTGATTAGTATATCTTGCACAATTTTAATTAATTAATTGCATTTGTTTTTTGTATAAAAATCAACTGTAAATTTTGTTATTTATTACCATTGAATTATAAGTATGCGTATGTTATAATATAATTGATAACATTAAATGAAAAATTGATGAAGATGAGAAAAATGAACGGCGACCTATTATGCACTTCATTATGTTTTGTATCTCAGATCGCCTATTATTGAGAAATGGGGGTGATCTTTGTGTCAAAAAACAAGAACAGCAGACTCGATTCAATGTATGAAACCTTGTCAATTTTTGCTGAGGGAGCGTATGTCTTTGTATGCGATATGGATACTAATGTATCACGCTGGTCAAAGAATGCGGTGGAGTACTTCGGACTTCCTGATGAGTATATGCTCCATGCAGGAAAAATCTGGGCAGATCATATACATCCCGATGACAGAGCTGCTTATGAGAAGAGTATCAATGATGTTTTTTCGGGCGATGCTGAAAATCATAACGTACATTATCGTGCAGCAGCAGCAGACGGTTCTTATGCTTCGTATACCTGCAAGGGCAATGTAATAAGAAAAAGCAATAATGAACCTGATTTTTTCTGCGGAATAATCCGTAATCACAGTAAATATGAATATATTGACAATAATACAGGATTGCGTACTGTTTATGGATTTTTCGATGACATAAAGGGAAGTTCATTTACTCATAATGTAAATCTGATTCTGATGATTGGTCTTTCATCATTTTCAAACATAAATGATATTTACGGATATGAATTCGGAAACAGAGTGCTTCAGAAATTTTCACGCAAGATTATCGAAGTATTTCCTGATAGTAATGTCTATAAAATGAACGGAACAAGATTTGCTGTAATGGCTTCTTCTGTTACCGCTGAGGAAGCTGAGGAGAAGTATAATTATCTGCACGGTTATTTCCGCAATGATTTTTATATTGACGATACTCATGTTGTTCTTTCCCTCAACGGAGGAGCGATTCAGGTAGATTCCTTTGATGTGTCATGGAATACCTTTTATTCATGTCTCAGATTTGCATATTATCAGTCAAAACGTAAGAAGTGCGGCGGATTTGTTATTTTTGATGACATTATCAAGGCTGATAATCGCCGCTGCGTTGAGCATATCAACGTAATCAGAAATAGTATTGCAGAAGGATGCAGAGGTTTTTTTCTTTGTTATCAGCTTATAGTAAATACCAAAACCGAAAAGGTCAACGGAGTTGAAGCTCTTATCAGATGGAAAAGTGATGAACTTGGAGTTGTGACCCCTGATAAGTTCATTGATGTACTTGAGGAGGATTCTCTTTTTCCCGAACTTGGAAAGTGGATTCTCAGACAGGCTATGGAGGACGGAAAGAAGTTTCTTGCAAGAAATCCTGATATGACAGTCAGTGTAAATCTGTCATATACCCAGATTCAGCAGCCTGGATTTGTAAATGACCTTTTTGAAATTATTGAAAGTACAGGATTCCCGCCTTCAAGACTCTGCCTTGAGATTACTGAAAGATGCCGTCTTATGGATATAGAGCTTATGAGGAATATGTTCGGATTTTTCCGTGAAAAGGGAATAAAAATAGCTGTTGATGATTTTGGCACAGGATATGCCTCAATCGGAATTCTTCGTTCAATTCCCGTTGATGTTGTAAAGATTGACAGGGAATTTGTAAAAAATATTGATACTGACCCTCGTGATAAGAGCTCGGTCAAGTTTATTTCTGATCTTGCTACTTCGTTTTCTGCTGATGTATGCTGTGAGGGCATTGAGAATAATAAAATCCGTGGATTTGTAAGAAAATGTGATAATATCGCAAGTATGCAGGGTTATTTTTATTCCAAACCTATAACAGCTGATGAAATTCTTGAAAAGCTTGATGAATACAACAATGATTAAACTATGGATGCCGGTTAGACTCCGGCATCTTTTTTTTGACGAGTTCTTCAAAGACAAAAAATCTCCAGCCGTTTCGATACTTTATTAATTTGTTGAAAAAACATTGTTGCAATAACGTGAAAAATATGTTATAATATAATAAGCAATGTAAAGGAGCAGTGTCAATGAATATTAAAGATACAATAATTGCTTTATCGGAAATACATGGTGCGTCGGGAGATGAATCAGCAGCTGCAAAGCTTGCACTTGATATGCTCAGGGAATATTGTCCCGATGCGAAAATAATAAACGGAAATATTATTGGAAATTTCGGTACACATCGTCAGGGAGTGCCTTCACTTGTCCTTGACGCACACATAGACCAGATTGGTATGTGCGTTACATATATAACAGATGACGGATTTATAAAAGTAGGAAATCTCGGAGGCATTGACCGCCGGCTTCTGCCTGCACAGCAGGTGGTTATACACGGAAAAAAGGATATTAAGGGTGTAATTAGTTCAGTTCCTCCTCATCTTTCAGGGGGAGAGGGGAAAGTACCTGAAATTGAGGATATATCCATAGATACGGGATATTCAAAGGCTGAACTGGAACAGATTATTTCCCTTGGCGATTCTATAACTTTTGATGTTAAATGCCGCTGTCTTGCAGGAAACCGCATTACAGGAGGCGCTCTTGATGACCGCTGCGGAGCTGCAGCAATTCTGTATGCACTGGAGCTTCTCAAGGACCGTGAAACAGCTTATAATGTAACAGTTATATTTTCAACTCAGGAAGAACTTGGGGAACGTGGTGCAAAAATCGGTGCATATACTCTTGCACCTGATATAGCAATAGCTGTTGATGTCAGCTTTGCCTATGCTCAGGGAGAGGACGAGAAAAAGTGCGGATATTTCGGAAAGGGCGCAATGATAGGCATATCTCCCTGTTTGTCAAGAGAAATATCAGACAGACTTATAAAAGCTGTTGAATCAGCAGGATTGTCATATCAGCTTGAAGTGATGAACGGTATGACATCCACTAACGCAGACCAGTATTCCGTTGCACGTGAAGGTGCAAAGGCTTGTACACTTTCAATTCCTTTGAGAAATATGCATACTCCTGTTGAAGTGATAGACACAAATGATGTTATCAATACAGCAGAAATTCTCGCAGAATTTATAGGGAGGGCAGCTGAATGAAAGAATTACTGAAAGAATTATGTCTGATAAATGGTACATCCGGGGATGAAATCCTTGTACGTCAGGCGATAATTGAAAAGATAAAGGACCATTGCGAATACAGAATTGACAATCTCGGTAATCTTATTGCATTTTGCAAAGGAAAGAAAACCTCCGGCAAAAAACTTATGATTGCTGCTCATACTGATGAAGTAGGATTCATAGTAACTTATATAAACAGTGACGGAACGCTTTGCTTCAACGAAGTGGGCGGAATTGATACAACTGCTGCAATCGGCAGACAGGTTACAGTAGGCAACGGTATAAAGGGAGTTGTCGGTTCAACGGCAATTCATAATCTCTCAAAGGAGCAGCGTGAGAAGCCGCCTAAGTATGAGAATATGTACATTGACATCGGCGCTGATTCAAAAGAAGAAGCCGAAAAGCTTGTGCGCCTTGGTGACAGCGTATATTTTGATTCAGAATTTGTTGAACTTGGCGGAAACTGTGTAAAATCAAAGGCAATTGACGACCGTGCAGGATGTGCAATTATGATTCAGCTTATCCGTGAGGGAGTTGAATACGATACATATTTTGTATTTAACGTGCAGGAAGAAGTAGGACTTCGTGGTTCTACGGCATCATCTTTTTCTGTTGCGCCTGATTTTGCAATTGTACTTGAAGCTACAACCGCATCTGATATTGACGGTGTAAGCGGAGCAAAAAAAGTATGCTCCCTTGGAAAAGGTCCTGTTGTGGGATTTATGGACAGAAGCACTGTCTATGACAAGGAATTGTACAGAATGGCATTTGAGTCTGCGGAAGAACTTGGCATACCATGTCAGACAAAGACTATGATTGCAGGCGGAAACGATAGTGGAGCTATTCACACGAGCCGTGGGGGAGTGCGCACTATTGCGGTATCTGTACCGTGCAGATATATACACAGCCCCTCCTGCGTCATAAATAAAGGGGATTTTGAAAATACGCTTACTCTTACAAGAGAGCTTGCCAGAAGGATACATGAATTATGATAAAACTTATTCAGAGTGAAAGGGAGCTTGACCGTCATCTGCTGCTGAAAAGTCTTTCAGGGCGAAAAATGCTTGCCTATATGAAAGCCTACGGTGCAGGCTATG
>JAFXAJ010000016.1 GCA_017517145.1 Ruminococcus sp. | reverse complement strand
CTTATTGATAAAATATTTTTGAGTTACCTCACAGATTTGCAAATCATCTTCAATTAATAGTACTTTCATAAATTCAGAAGCTCCTTAACTTTATGACTATATTATAGCATACAAATGTGTCATTTGTATATCATTCTGATGTTATTACTGACTTAATAAATATAGTATGTATATTTATCTTCTACTATTATTGTAGAACAAAATCTATTCTTTGTCAATAGGTTTTTATAATTTTGTATAGATGCACAAAATTGACACATATAAATTGTTGATTTTAACGATACAGGTTAGAATTATATTTTGTACGGTGTTTTATTCTTCTATAAAAAAGACACGATATTTTTCCGTGTCCCAGTCTGTATAAAAAGAAATATTTTATTTAAGGGCAAGCAATGTTCGCCCCTACAATTGGCTATATTACGTTATTTTTGTGTAGAGGCGAAATTCAGTTTTTTCTATAATCTCAGAACATAGGGAAATTCCGTGTCCTCTGTTAATGTAAACGGCAGGGCGGAATAATCCGCCCTGCCGTACTTTAATATCTTAATTCATAATTCTGAATTCTTGATTATTTGAAATATGCTACGCCGCTTTCAAATATCTTCTGATCCTTGTTACCCTCAACGTTCTTGCAGATAAATCCGCCCTTACGCTCTGAGTGTCCCATTTTACCAAATACTCTGCCATCAGGTGATGTGATACCCTCGATAGCTTCAATTGATGTATTTGGATTGTAACGGATATCCATTGTGGGATTGCCGTCAAGGTCAACGTACTGTGTTGCAATCTGACCGTTGTTTGCAAGCTGCTGAATAAGGCTTGCAGGTGCTACAAAGCGTCCTTCACCGTGTGAAATCGGTACGCAGTGGATATCGCCAACCTCTGTGCCGTAGAGCCAAGGACTCTTGTTTGATGCAATACGTGTATTTACCATCATTGACTGGTGACGGTTGATTGTATTGAATGTAAGTGTAGGTGAATCATCGTTCATATCAACTATTTCACCGAAAGGTACAAGTCCAAGCTTTACAAGTGCCTGGAAACCGTTACAGATACCAAGCATAAGACCGTCACGGTTCTTGAGAAGCTCGTGAACTGCATCCTTAATCTTAGGATTACGGAAGAATGCTGTGATGAACTTACCGCTTCCCTCAGGCTCGTCACCGCCGCTGAATCCGCCCGGAATCATAATAATCTGTGACTCCTTGATTGCCTTTTCAAAGTAATCTACGGACTGCTCAATATCGCCTGCAAACATATTGCGGATAATTACAGTTTCTGCAACTGCTCCTGCCTTTTCAAAAGCTCTTGCTGTATCGTATTCGCAGTTTGTGCCTGGGAATACAGGGATAAGAACTCTTGGCTTTGCAAATTTCTCAGATGATGCAAGCTTTTCTGTATTCTTGAAGCTGTATGTTGCAGGTGTGGCGTCTGTTGTCTTTATTCTGCAGGGGAATACAGGTTCAAGCTTGCCTTCCCATACTCTCTGGAGGCTGTCAAGGCTTACAATATAATCAATTGTGCATACCTTGTAGCTGTCTATAACCTTACCGATAACCTGCTCATCGTCAGATGCCTCGCCTGTAAGCTCGATAATAAATGCGCCATATGTGGGCTTGAACAATGTTTCTGGAGCAAGTCGCTCTGAGAATTCGAAACCAAGCTTGTTACCGAAGCACATCTTAGCGATACCTTCAGCAACACCGCCATAACCAATTGTCCAGATTGAAGCTGCTCTTCCTGCGGAAATAATCTCCTCAACCTTGTCAAATACGCTCTTTACGCTGCTGAATACGGGAAGTCCGTTTTCATCGTAATCGGGAGCAATGTATATTACCTTGTTTCCTGCCTTCTTGAACTCTGTTGATACAACCTTGTCTGCTTTAGCTGTTGATACAGCGAAAGATACAAGTGTGGGAGGAACGTCGATATTCTCAAATGTTCCTGACATTGAGTCCTTACCGCCGATTGAGCCGCAGCCCATTTCAAGCTGTGCCTTGAATGCACCGAGAAGTGCTGCCATTGGCTTGCCCCAACGCTTAGGATCGTTCTGTGTGCGCTCGAAATATTCCTGGAATGTGAGCCAGCACTTCTTATATGTACCGCCTGCTGCTACTACCTTTGCAATTGACTCAATAACTGCCATCATCGCACCGTGGTAGGGGCTGATTACGGATACATCAGGGTTATATCCCCAACCCATAAGTGAGCAGGTGTTTGTTTCACCCTTTAATACAGGAATCTTTGCTGCCATAGCCTGTGAAGGTGACATCTGGTATACACCGCCGTAAGGCATAAGAACTGTGCCTGCGCCGATTGTGGAGTCAAACTTCTCAACAAGTCCCTTCTGTGAGCATACATTAAGGCTGCCCATAAGCTTTGTCCATTCCTCAGCGTTGTCAGAAAGCTCCTCATCGCGGATATGGTCGGGATCGTCGATTACAATGTTTGTGTGCTTTGCAGCACCGTTAGAGTTAAGGAAATCTCTGGAAAGGTTAACGATAGTCTTGCCGTTCCAGTTCATTTTAAGACGAGGCTCATCCACAACGTCGGCTACAAGTGTAGCTTCCAGATTCTCTTTCTTAGCCTCTTCCATAAACTTATCTACGTCCTCGGGAGCAACTACAACAGCCATACGCTCCTGTGACTCGGAAATAGCGATCTCAGTACCGTCAAGACCGTCATACTTCTTTGGAACTGCGTTGAGATTGATGATAAGACCGTCTGTCAGCTCGCCGATAGCAACGGATACACCGCCTGCGCCGAAGTCGTTACATCTCTTGATAAGCTTTGTAACCTCGGGATTGCGGAAAAGTCTCTGGAGCTTTCTTTCCTCCGGAGGATTACCCTTCTGAACCTCTGCGCCGCAGTTTTCGAGGGATTCAAGTGTATGTGACTTGGATGAGCCTGTAGCACCGCCGCAGCCGTCACGGCCTGTCTTACCGCCGAGGAGTATAACAACATCTCCTGCAGCAGGTCTTTCACGTCTGATATTTTCAGCAGGAGCAGCACCAAGAACAGCGCCGATTTCCATACGCTTTGCAACATAGCCGGGGTGGTATACCTCGGAAACGTGGCCTGTAGCAAGACCAATCTGGTTACCATATGAACTGTAGCCGTTTGCTGCGCCTACTGTAATCTTTCTCTGGGGAAGTTTTCCTGCAATTGTGTCCTCAACAGGTACAAGCGGATTAGCAGCGCCTGTTACACGCATTGCCTGGTATACATATGAACGTCCTGAAAGTGGATCACGGATAGCACCGCCAAGACAAGTAGCTGCACCGCCGAAAGGCTCGATTTCTGTTGGGTGGTTATGAGTTTCATTCTTGAACATAAGAATCCAGTCCTCAATCTTACCGTCAACATCAACCTTGATTTTTACGGAGCAGGCATTGATTTCCTCACTCTCATCAAGGTCGGGAAGAAGTCCGTCTGCCTTGAGCTTCTTTGCTGCAATTGTGCCTAAGTCCATAAGTGTAATGGGCTTGTCTGTTCTGCCAAGCTCCTCACGTACATTAAGGTACATCTCATATGTATCCTTGATGTATGGTGTAACAACGCTTACATCTTCTACATTTGTAAGGAATGTTGTATGACGGCAGTGGTCAGACCAATATGTATCAATCATACGAATTTCTGTGATTGTGGGGTCACGGCGCTCTGTATTGCGGAAATAATCCTGACAGAACTTTATATCATCATAATCCATAGCAAGTCCGAACTCGCTTACAAATGCACGGAGTCCTTTTTCGTTGAGGTTGATGAAACCCTCTAAGGTTTCAACAGTTGTGGGAATCTCATAATTTGTATCAAGAGATTCAACTGTATCGAGGGATGCCTCACGGCTTTCAACGGGGTTGATGATGTAGGATTTCAGCTTTGAGAATTCCTCATCTGTGATATTTCCGTCGATGATGTAAACTCTTGCATTTCTCACACGGCATCTCTCGCCCTGGCGGAGAATCTGGATACACTGCTCACAGCTATCTGCACGCTGGTCAAACTGACCCGGCAGATACTCAACAGCGAATACTCTCTCTCCCTCCGCAAGCTTAGGAAGCTCGCTGTAAACGACGTCAACGGCAGGCTCAGAGAATACAGTGCTTATAGCAGCATTGAAATCCTCTTCTGAGAGTCTGTCTGCATCGTAGCGGTTCAGAACTCTGATATTCTTGATATCAAGTCTGAGGGCTGTTTTGATGTCGCTGAGAACTGACTGAGCTTCAACGGCAAAATCGGGTTTCTTTTCGGAATAAATTCTGAATACGGACATAATTACTTCTATCTCCATTCTCCCCGTGGGGATATTTTTGACACGTAAAATTTACGTGTAATCATCGTCGGCAATTCTGCCTATGCAGTAATCACTACCACACTCTTCTATTATAACATATAAAATCGAATTACGCAAACATTTTTTTGAATTTTCTCGAAAAACTTTTATAAGTGTATGGTCTGGGGCGTGTCCTTGGTGGAATTCAGGGGAATTTTCACGTTCAAACAGCACAGGTACTGTCTTTCCCACAAGGCTTTCAAGATATTTTTTCTTTAACTCCTCCCCTGCTGTCTTCATTCTATCGGCACGTTCTGCCTTTATTTTCTTCGGAAGCTGTTTCATAGCGGCGGCAGGAGTGCCTTTTCTCGGTGAATATTGGAAAACGTGAATTGCAGCAAACCCCACTTTTTTGACAAAATCAAGTGAATCGTCGAATTCCTCCTCCGTTTCTTCGGGAAATCCTACCATTACATCTGTTGTAAAGGAAGCATCCGGGAAATATCTGCGGATTTTCTCAACAATAGCCATATATTCGTCGGGAGTATAGTGCCTGTTCATACGTTTGAGTACAGTATTACTGCCGCTTTGCAGTGACAAATGAAACTGAGGGCAAAACTGAGGTAAAGCAGAAAGACGCTTCAAATCGTCATCTGTTAACATCTCCGGCTCAATAGAACCAAGTCGGACACGATCTATGCCCTTGGTTTTACAACATATCTCAACGGCATCAGCAAGCCGCAGACCAAATTCCTGACCATAAAAAGCGAGATTTATTCCCACAAGTACAAGCTCCCTGTGACCTGAATCCGCAAGACACTGAGCCTCGGATTTTACAGATTCTATAGATTTACTGCGGCATCTGCCTCTTGCATAGGGAATGATACAATAAGAGCAGAAACAATTGCAGCCATCCTGAATTTTCATAAAGGCGCGGGTCTGGCTGAATGAACTTTCGTAGGGTATATCCTCAAAGCCCTCTCCCGTTATAAAATCGGGAATGCTGATAATACGAGATTTCTCAGCTATAGCCTTTTCTACAAGGGAAGGGATTTTCTCTCGTTCCTTTGTGCCTGTTATAACATCGGCTTCGGGACAAGCGTTATCTACGTCCTTATTACTCTGTGGCAGACACCCTGTCAGAACAATTACTGATTCAGGGTAAAATCTTCGCAGTCGTCTGACAGCGTAAAGGGATTTACTGTCACCGCTTCCTGTTACAGTGCAGGAATTGATGACAAAAACATCGGCTTCCTCCTCTGTCTGCGTGATTTCATATCCTCGGGACACAAAACAACTGCGCATACATTCTGTTTCATACTGACTAACCTTGCAACCGAAAGTTATAAAATAAACTTTATACATATTTTACACCATTTCCGTAAAATTCACAATGTTTAATCTGCACAAATTTCAAGATTTGCTTTTGTGCAGTCTGAATAATTATTCTTTATCTCCAAAAACAACATAAAAACGAACAATATTAATCGCCATTATGCCGAATTTCAAAAAAACCCCTTGACATAGCGGAATTTTAATGTTATTATATATTTGCGGAAGGGAAATCCGCAAAGGAAGAAAAGATAAACAATAAAAAACAACCACTTAAAATCAGGAGGTAATAATTATGACAAAGACAACAGTTTCACTTCAGCAGATTAACGACGTTAAGGAGTTCGTTAACACAGTTATGAAGTACGAATTCGACATCGACCTCGTATCAGGCAGATACGCAGTTGACGCAAAGTCAATTATGGGTATTTTCAGCCTTGACCTCTCAAAGCCTATTGAGCTTAACATCCACACTGACGATGCTGAAAAGTTCTTAGTTGATATCGACAGATTCATCGTAAAGTAAACAAAATCAATACACACACCATAAAACACCTTTCGGGGTGTTTTATTTTTTTGAAAAAATTTACTGTATATTTTGTCTATTTCCTGCAATAATAAACTCAGGCGTTACATTGAATAAAACGCTTGAAAAGAGGTGTTCACAAATGTGGGACAAAATCGCACTTATCCTCCTCATTATCGGAGGTATTAACTGGGGTCTTGTTGGAATATTCGAACTTGACCTGGTTGCCTGGATGCTTGGCGGTGCTGGAAGCCTCGCAGCAAGAGCTGTCTACATTCTTGTAGCCATTTCTGCTGTATGGTGCATTTCTCTCCTGTTCAGAAAGAACGAGGAATTTGCAGTAAGCACAGCACATCAGTAACCACTATTCTGTTATCCGTAAGATGCCGTGGGATAACAAATAAGAGGCAGGAAACAAGCGTTATTCTTGTTTCTTGCCTCAACATTTTTATTAGTCGCTAACGTAAGGAAGAAGTGCAATCTGTCTTGCCTTCTTTACAGCAACTGTAAGCTCACGCTGGTGGAATGCACAAGTGCCTGTAACTCTTCTGGGAAGAATCTTAGCTCTCTCAGTCATGCACTTTCT
>JAFXAJ010000015.1 GCA_017517145.1 Ruminococcus sp. | reverse complement strand
TTATAAAATATGATTTTGCGACATAATACGCTGTGTTTTTATCTATTTTGCATTATTGCGCTTGACATTTTACGAAAAATGTTATATAATTATAATAAGAATACCCTCAAAGGAGAATATCTATGGATTATCTCGAAAATCGTGAGCTTTCATGGCTTAAATTCAATAAGCGTGTAATCGGTGAGGCTTCCGATGTCAATAACCCCCTGCTGGAAAGGCTGTCCTTTTCGGCTATATATCAGAGCAATCTCGACGAATTTTTTATGGTGCGTGTGGGATCTCTCACTGATGATGAAAAGGAAAATAATAGGAAAAAGGACGTAAAATCAGGCTTGACTCCCTCTCAGCAGCTCGATTCCGTGTTCACAGCTGTCCGCCGTCTCCAGCCGAGAGTCGAGGAAGCTTTCAGAAAAAATATGGAGGAGCTTGAAGCTTACGGCTTCCAGCATGTGTCCTTTGCCAATGCAACTGACGAAGAACAGGCATTTCTTGAGCTTTACTTCAAGCGTGAAATCAAGCCCTTTGTCACTGGAATTGTGGTGAACGACGCTTTGCCGTTCCCATTTCTCAAAAATAAAGAACTGTATGCTGCGGTTCATATAGCTTCAAAAAAGGGCGTATCTGTGGGAATTATTCCCGTTGCACACGAACACGCCGACAGAATTATTCCTCTTGGCAGTGACGGAAAAAGATTTATTCTTCACGAAGAAGTGATTCTTCAGTTTGCGCATCTCATGTTCAAGGGATGCAAAATTCAGGATAGAGCAATTATTCGTGTGACCAGAAACGCCGATATTATGGTGAATAACAAGGGTGCGGATTTCCGTGCACGTATGGAGGAACTTGTGGTAAAGCGTACCAAGCTTGCCGCTGTCCGTCTGGAAATTACTAACGAATTCAACCGTCAAGCGTTGGATTATCTCTGTAAAAAGCTGAAAATAGGGAATGTCAGAGTGTTCAATTCAAATATTCCCCTTGACCTTTCATATCTCTATCAGCTTCAGGAAATGGATGAGTCGCCTGAACTGCACTTTGAGACAAGGCTTCCCAGAAAATCTGCAATGATAGCGGATAATCGCTCTATATTCTCACAGATTAAGGCGAAGGATATTCTGCTTAGTTTTCCGTTTGAATCAATGACAATGTCGTTTATACGACTTTTAGAGGAATCTGCCGTTGACCCGAAGGTAACTTCAATAAAAATAACACTGTACCGACTTGCACGAAACAGCAAGGTAATAAGCGCTTTATGTACGGCGGCAGAAAACGGCAAAGAAGTTCTTGTAATGATTGAGCTTCGTGCAAGATTTGACGAGGCGAATAATATAGAATGGTCGAAAATTCTCCAGAAATCGGGCGTTAAGGTCATTTACGGACCGAAGGAATTCAAGGCACACTCAAAGCTGCTGCTTATTAAACGCAGAAATACAGGGGATAAATTCGATTATGTGACGCAGATTGGCACAGGAAATTACAATGAAAAAACGTCAGCACTCTATACGGATTTGATGTTGATGACAGCTGACCGTGAGATTGCCGAAGATGCCGAGCAGGTTTTCGATTGTCTGCAAAAAGACGTTTTTGTTGAAAAGACAAATAAACTTCTTGTATCGCCTAACGCTTTGCTGCCGCAGATTCTGGCAATGATGAATGAGCAGATTAACCTTGCTAAAAACGGCGAAAAAGCATATATTGCGGCAAAAGTCAACTCTCTCAATGATATGTCGATAATAAATAAGCTTGTTGAAGCTTCTCAGGCAGGCGTTAAAATTGAGCTGATTGTAAGGGGAATATGCTGTATTATTCCCGGAGTTGAGGGATATACGGAGAATATTACTGTCCGCAGTATTGTTGGAAGATTTCTTGAACACAGCCGAATTTTCATATTTGGCAAGGATGGCAAGGATCAGAAAATTTACATTGGTTCAGCTGATTTCATGAGCAGAAATACAATACGCCGTGTTGAAGTTGCAGCGCCTATTGAGGACGAAAGGCTGAAAAAGCGTATACGTGAGATGTTTCGTGTACTTATGGCGGATAATCAGAAGGCGAGAGAAATGAAAAATAACGGCAGTTATGTTCGTGTTGAGTGCAAGGAGAGGGATATTCCGTTGAATTCGCAGGAATATTTCTATAATGAAGCTTATCTTCGACTTGAAGAAAAAGCGGTTAAGCAGGAGCGAATGAAAGCAGCTCGTGCGAAAAAGAAAAAATGATTAACAAGGGCGGTCAATGACCGCCCTTAATAAAATTATTATTCGCAGCATCAGCAATTACCAGTTGATTTCTTTTAATTTTCATTTTTAAACGCTTTACATTTCATGAAAAATGGTGTATAATAATTATGTATACTATTCCGATGGCGGCGCTGTCGGAATATTTCCTGAAATTTAAGTTAAGAGGCATACTGTATTATGGCGAAAAATTATTCATTGGGTATTGATGTTGGCTCAACTACTGTAAAAACCGTCATTACCGATATGGCGGAAAATATCGTTTATTCCCGTTATCAGCGGCATTTTTCAAAGGTCAAGGAAACTGTCACAGAACAACTTGCGCTTATCCGTGAGAATTATCCCCACGAGAAATTTTCTGTCTGTATAACAGGTTCAGCAGGTCTGGGACTTGCAAATTCCGCAAAACTTCCTTTTGTACAGGAGGTTCATGCGGCTTTTCTTGCTGTAAAGAAAAAAGCTCCGGACGCTGACGCTGTAATAGAACTGGGCGGCGAAGATGCGAAGATAATCTTCCTCACAGGCGGAGTTGAACAGCGTATGAATGGTTCATGTGCAGGCGGTACAGGAGCATTTATTGATCAGATGGCAACACTTCTGGGAATTACGGCAGATGAACTGGATGCTCTTTCTCTCAACGCTGAAAGGGTGTATCCTATAGCGTCACGCTGCGGAGTATTCGCAAAATCCGACATTCAGCCCCTGCTCAATCAGGGCGCAAAGCGTGAGGATATAGCTGCAAGTATTTTTCAGGCTGTAGTTGATCAGACTGTGTCAGGATTGGCTCAGGGACGTACTATCGAGGGAAAAGTCCTTTTTCTCGGAGGTCCTCTCCACTTTTTGCAGGGATTAAAAAATGCCTTTGTAAAAACTCTCGGACTTGACGATGAACACGCAGTATTTCCGGAAGATGGCCCTGTATTTGTGGCATACGGATGTGCTCTCCACAGCTCACAGCTAGAGGAAGCCTATACTGTTGATGAAATGGAAGAAATGCTGAAATCGGCAAAAGTGTCTGACGATATAATTACAGGTGAACCTCTTTTCGCATCACAGGCTGAATATGAGGAATTTATCAGCCGTCATAAGCAGCATGACTTGGGATATGCCGATATACGTACATACGAGGGTGACGCATATCTTGGAATTGACGCAGGCTCAACGACTACAAAGCTTGTGCTTATAACCGACGACTGCCGTATACTTTATCACCACTATTCCTCAAATATGGGTCAGCCTCTTGATAAAATTGCCGCACAGGTCAAGGAAATCCGCCAGGCAATGAATCCGAAAATCACTATAAAAGGCTCGGCTGTCACTGGCTACGGCGAAGATTTAATAAAAGCAGGACTTTCCGTTGACCACGGTATAGTTGAAACTGTAGCACATTTCAAGGCGGCAGCGCATTTCTGTCCCAATGTGGATTTCATAATAGACATCGGCGGACAGGATATAAAATGTTTCAGAATAAAAAATCACAGTATCGACAGCATTATGCTGAACGAGGCGTGTTCATCGGGCTGCGGCTCGTTTATACAGACATTTGCCATGGCTCTTGGATATGATATTGCCGAATTTTCACAGCTTGGACTTTTTGCACAGCATCCCGTAGACCTTGGCTCACGCTGTACCGTATTCATGAACAGTTCTGTAAAACAGGCGCAGAAGGACGGCGCAACTGTGGAGGATATTTCCGCAGGCTTGTCCTCATCAATCATAAAAAATGCCATATATAAGGTTATACGAGCAAATTCTCCCGATGAACTTGGAAAAAACATTGTAGTACAGGGCGGTACATTCCTCAATGATGCAGTGCTTCGTTCTTTTGAAAAAGAGCTTGGCAGAAATGTTATACGTCCTGCTGTGTCGGGACTTATGGGCGCTCTTGGATGCGCATTGTACGCAAAGGAGCGTTCCGAGGGAGAATCTACGCTTATATCCGCTGAAGAACTGGAGAATTTCAGCTATACTTCAAAGGCTGTCAACTGCGGCGGATGTACTGCAAATTGCAGGCTGAATATAATAAATTTCGGCAAGGGACGCAATTTCATATCGGGAAACCGCTGTGAAAAGGGCAGCGGCAAGGCGAAAAAGAACAATGTGCCCAATCTTTATGAGTATAAATATAACAGTATTCTTTCGCTAAGAACGGCAGAAAAGCCAAAGCGTATCATAGCTAAAGCAGGACTTCCCATGGCGCTTAGTTTCTATGAGCAGATGCCTTTCTGGCACACATTTTTCACAGAACTGGGATTTGAAACGGTAATCAGCGAGGAAAGCTCCCGTGAGATGTACTATCTTGGACAGCATACAATCCCTTCGGATACGGTATGCTATCCTGCAAAGCTTGCCCACGGACATATTGAATATCTTCTTGACAAGGGCGTTGATTTTATATTTTATCCCTGCATGAGCTACAACATAGACGAGGGATGCAGCGATAACCATTTCAACTGTCCTGTTGTAGCGTATTATCCTGAACTGCTTGCAGCTAATAATATGCGTCTTAACGACAAGAATCTGCTGCGTCCGTATATGGATATGAACAACAGGAAAAATATTGTCCGTGTCATGAAGCAGGCTCTGAAAAGGTACAATATCGGCGGAAAAATTGCTGCCGCAGTAGACAGAGCATTTGAGGCATACCACAGGTATCAGGCGGATATTTCCCATAAAGCTGAGGAAATAATTGCACAGGCAAGGGCTGAAAAACGTAAAATAATTGTTCTTGCAGGTAGACCATATCACATTGATCGTGAGATAAATCACGGCATACATAAGCTTATAACAAGTCTGGGAATGGCAGTAATAACTGAGGACAGCGTGGCAGCTCTGGCAGACACTCCTCAGCTTGGAGTGCTGAATCAGTGGACATATCATGCCAGATTATATCGTGCGGCTCAGTATGTTACAACTCAGCCTGATATGCAGCTTATACAGCTTGTATCCTTTGGCTGTGGAATTGACGCTGTAACAGGAGATGAGGTGCGCAACATACTGGAAAGCGGCGGAAAGCTGTATACACAGCTGAAAATTGACGAAATAAATAATTTAGGTGCGGCAAGAATAAGATTGAGAAGCCTTGTAGCCGCAATGGAACAATCTAATTAAGAATGAAGAATTAAGAATTAAGAATAAAATGCGTAATTCGTAATGAATATATACTGTAAATTTCATGTTATTTTATTAATTGAAACTGATACTCCTAATAATTCTTAATTCATAATTCTTAATTATAATCTTATAGGAGATAAATATGCCTGAATACGCAAAATTTACTGAGGAAATGAGAAGTACACATAAAATCCTCGTACCCGATATGCTGCCGATTCATTTCAAGCTGCTTATCGCCATATTTGAGAGCAAGGGCTATACAATGGAGCTTTTGCAGAATGATTCCCGTGCAGTCGTTGATGAGGGACTGAAAAATGTCCACAATGACGCCTGTTATCCTGCACTCCTTGTAATCGGACAGTTCATGGATGCACTGAAAAGCGGAAAATACGATATTGACAAGACTGCTCTGCTTATCACACAGACAGGCGGCGGCTGTCGTGCTTCAAATTATATACATCTGCTGAGAAAAGCTGTAGACAAGAATTTTCCGCAGGTTCCTGTGGTTTCGCTGAATTTCAGCGGACTCGAAAAGGACAGCGGATTTAAAATCACAGCGCCGATGTTCTTCATGATGCTTTATGCCATTCTCTATGGAGATTTGCTCATGACCTGCTACAACAAATGCCGCACCTACGAGGTGAACAAGGGGGAGGCAAAGGCAACTCTGGAGAAATGGCAGGACGCTCTGGGAGAAATGTTCCGACAGGGCAGAGGATATACAAAGACAAAAAAGCTTTACCGTGAGATTATGGACGATTTCGGCGCAATAAAGCTCAGCGGCGAAAAGAAAGTGAGAGTCGGAATTGTAGGCGAAATTTACGTTAAATATTCACCTCTTGCAAATAATCATCTGGAGGATTTTCTCATTTCCGAGGGATGTGAGCCTGTTGTGCCGTCACTTCTGGAATTTGTCATGTACTGCGCAGTCAGCAACTTCAACAATGCGGCATTGTACGACAATAAAACAATGAAATCCGCTGTGTTCAAGCTGGGATATAAGCTGATTTACGCAAAGCAGAAAGAGCTTATAAAGATTATGAAGCAGCATGGAAAATTTGAGCCTATGCACGACTTTGAGCATCTCAGAAAATTAGCAGACAAATACATAAATCAGGGCGTAGTAATGGGCGAAGGCTGGCTTATACCTGCTGAAATGGCAGCTCTGGCAAAATCCGGCGTTGAAAATATTATCTGTGCTCAGCCTTTTGGCTGCCTGCCTAATCATATTGTGGCAAAGGGAATGTCACGTGCCATAAAGGACGACAATCCCAATGCAAATATAGTAGCTATTGACTATGACCCCGGCGCAACAAGGGTTAATCAGGAAAACCGTATAAAACTCATGCTTGTCAATGCAAGGCGGTGAGGTATGGTGAATCAGGCTGAAGAAAGTATCTGCGGCGAATTTGGAAAACGGATATGGACTAAATTCCGCCGTGGTGTCCGTGACTACCGCCTTATAAACGAGGGCGACAAAATAGCTGTCTGCATATCAGGGGGCAAGGATTCCATACTTATGGCGCTGTGTATAAGGCGTTTACAGCGCAACAAGGAAATTCCCTTTGAGGCGGAATATATCGTCATGAATCCAGGATACAGTGAAGAAAATGCCGAAAAAATAAAAGAAAATTGCAGAAAACTTGATTTGCCTGTTACTTTTTATGAGACAAAGATATTTGAATCTGCGGAGAAATCTCCGAAAAATCCCTGTTTTCTCTGTTCAAGGCTAAGACGGGGCTGGCTTTATAAAAAGGCGCAGGAAATGGGCTGCAATAAAATAGCACTGGGGCATCATTTTGACGATGTAATAGAAACGATACTTATGGGGATGCTGTACGGTTCACAGATGCAGACCATGATGCCGAAGCTTCACGCCGAAAACTATGACGGAATGGAGCTTATACGTCCTTTGTATCTCGTCCGTGAGAAGGATATAGTTGAGTGGACAGAGAGGAACGGGCTGTCATTTATCGGCTGTGCCTGTGCCATGTCCGAGAAGAATGAAAACGGCTCAAAGCGAGGAGAAATAAAAGAGCTTCTGGAGCAGCTGCGGAGAACTAACCCGGCTGTAGATATGAATATATTCAGAAGTGCGGAAAACGTCAATCTGCAAACGCTGATTTCTTATCATATAGGAGAAGAACGGCATCATTTTCTTGATGATTACGATGAAGGAATAACAATAAGAGGTAAAAAAAATCCGCCCTGTGAATAACAAGGCGGAAATTTTTTTATAATGATGAATTGATAACTGCAAAAAATGGTATAATAATTATAAATACAAGAACAATAGCTACAGCACACCAGATAAGCCTTGCCTTAGCGTAATTCTTAACGGAATCATCATTGGAAACGCAGAGCATAAGAATAATACCGATAATAGGCAATAAAGCTTCGAGAAGCTGCCAGCCGAACCAGCCGCCGGTAGAGGTGGTGTTATTGTTGGCAACGGTGATATTATTGTACACCGGAGGGGGCGTATAAGGCTGAGGACCGGGATTTGGTGCAGGTTCATGCAGGGAATTATCAGCGGGCAGACCGCAGTCGGGGCAGAAATTTCCTGTAAATTCAGCACCACAGTTAAAACATTTAGGCATAATTTACTCTCCAATCGTTTTTTTTACATTATAACATAAAATGTCAAAAAATGCAATAGGAAAATTCTAAATGTTATTAAATCCACTGTAATTTTATTTTTACTTACATATTAAACTAATTTTTCTGTTCCGAATTTAGACTTGTACCGTACAGAAGGTTCTTCTAAAAGTACAATAATTTTTTCATCACCGGAATCATCGAGCCAGTATTCATAACGAGTAATACCGCTGCCGCCTACAACATCGGGAGCGCCACAGATTTCGTTGAAAGCGTCAATAATTCTGTATGAGTAATCATCATCATATAAATTTTCGGGAGAGCCGTTTTCGCTTATGATTTCCTGTGCCTGTTCAAGCGTAAGGCGAGGTGTATCTTCGGATAATTCGCCATTCAGTATTTTTCTGTCACGTTCGCAGCAACAGTTGTTCAGACGTTCATAGTTTTCAATTTCTGTCATAAGAATAGTGTAGTAATTATCATACTTATTTGGAATATCCCAGTTAATCGGCTGTTCAGTATAAAGATGCTTTGGAATTTCCACTTTTACAAGGCAAATTGACATAACCTCAGCCATAACTTCGTCGGGCTTTATATTCCACTTGCCTGTAACCTTGATTTCTCTGTCAGATACGTTAAGACCAGTGATTTCCAGTTTATTTTCAGTACCTGCGCCTTGCCAGATTATATTTAGCGCAAGCACGTTATTTCTGAAATAACTGTCGTTGTACTGAGTAAGATATTTTTCAACCTTGGCATTACAGTAAACTTTTGCAAGATATTCACGGAGTTCAGTGGTATTTGTAATTATTTCAGAATGACCTGAATAAGTAAGTCCCCATACATCGTCATTGAAATCACCCATTGACCAATCAACCTTAAAAGATGCAGTACTGTCAGGTTCTATTGGTTTTGGCGGAATTACTGTGGTAGTGGGAATTGTAGTTGGCGGAGCAATAGGTTTTGCTGTAGTAGTCGGAGGGAGAACAGGCGGAGCAGCAGTCAGAACTGTAGTTTTAGGTGGTTTCATTGGGTTAGTAGGCTCAGTTGGAGGTTCGGGGGGCTCTACAGGCGGAACAACTAAATCAGGATTTTTATAAGGTTCACCATATTTATTTATCCAATCAAGGATTTCAGGTGTTATATCGGCTTCTTCTCTGCCATTACGCCATACGTGATTGCAGCCAATAAGAATCTGATATGTTGTGCCGTCATTTGATGTAAGAACAAAATCAGCTAAACCGTCGCAGGTTTCTGAGCGATATTTCAGATTCTCCAGCATATCAAAAATTTCATCTTCAGCAACAGGCGGCGGTACAGGAGGAACAGTTATGGCTGTTTCTGTTGTTTTTTTTGCAGATTCCGCAGGCACTGTCACCGCAGTCGGTGAAGGAACGGTATTGGAGGATTTCCCGAATTTTGTAGTGACAGCCGCAGAAGCATTTTTATCTTCCGTTGGAGATGCATTATAATCATCTGAAACAGGGGGAGTGTCAATTATTTCAGGCGATTCAGGAGTATTTTTCAATGCTTTAAATGCAATGGGAATGATTGCGATTATAAGCAGAGCCGCCGCAGCAGTTCCGAAAATATAACGGAAACTGCGTTTTGCAGCTGGCTCAACGCCGCTTACAGAGTCACTGAACTGGAAGTCGGAGGAAGATTCCAGCTTTTTACGTGTACGGCGAATGATGGATTCTTTCTGTTTTTCGGACATATCGGGGTAGTCCTTGGCGATAGATTCTATAATTTTGTCGTCAGAATCGGAGAAATCGAATATATTTTTTTTCATTTTCAAGACCTCCTTCAATAGGTGTCATAGCCCTGACTTATGAGAATTTCCCTGATTTTCTTCATGGACCGCTGAGCTCGTTTATGTACTGCGGCAGTGGAGATACCGAGGATTTTCGCTATTTCACGGGCTTTTTTCTGATAAAAGCAACGGTAGACTATAATTGCGGAGTCGGGCTCACCGAGAGCTTTTACAGCGTCCCATAGGGCATTGCCGAGCATTTTTCTTTCAAACTGTTCTTCAATTCCCGATTTATCGGGGATTGTGTTAAACTGTTCTTCTGAAATATTTCCGCTGTTTTTGTCATGGTGAGAAATACGGCGGAAATAATCGACAGCCCGACGTTTAGCGACAGCTGCCACAAAAAATTTCAATTCGTCGGCAGAATCAGGGAGTTTATCGTAGGATTTGCACAATTCGCAAAAAACATCGCTGATGCAATCCTCTACATCCTCACGTGAAGCAATGCTGCCTATTTTACTGATTACAACAGCTTTGACATAGCTGCCGAAATTTTCAACGAGAAATTCAATTTTATCCGTCATAATATCACCTCCGTGTGCTTTCACATTAAACAATCGCATGACATGAAAAAAGTGGACATATTGACAAAAGTTAAAAATAATGCTATAATGTAAATGTTCCACGTGGAACAATAATATAAAAGGGGATTTAAAAATGGGAAACAATTACAACAACAGAAACGCCGAGATACCGTCATTTACAGGAATCAGACTCAGCAGCATGATGTGGTGGATATTCGGACTTACAGCAACACCGCTGGCATGTATCTTATTTAATATTAGCAGCGGTAGATTTTTTTCATTGAGGCAAAGTGTGGTATTACAGGGATTTACAAGTGTTATAAACTTTGCCGCAATGGTTGCTCTGGCGATTAACTATCTGAAATTGAGCAGTTATAGTGACAGATATAAAAAAGGCGGAATTTTTATATTTGCTCTATGCGGAGTTAAGCTGTTTTCCTTCTTGGCAAGTTTTCTGACGAAAATGATGATAGACATTCTTCCCTATAAAGCGGCAGCAGTTGGAATTGGCATTACGAATATAGTAATCTCAATCTTAACGTTTGTTTTCGGGCTTCTGGCAGTTTACAATTACTCAAAGGGACATTGTGAGCTTATCGGATACGAAGATGAAAAGCTTGGCAATATGTGGGGAAAATTCTTCCTTGTCTATATTGGAACAATGGCTCTGTCATTGATTATTACAATAATTTTCACATTTGGGTTATACAATCTTTTGGGTTATATTAATTATGTTACAACATTTATTTCAGTAGCAATAAGTACTTTTGAGTGTGTACTTCTGGCATTAACCGCCAATAAATGCAGGGAAATCAAATAAATCACGAACAGGGACACGGCTTGCCGTGTCCTTTAGTGTTTTTTTAAAGTTACTTTTACACGGGTGCACAGGAATGTACCCTACTTCGCCAAAGGGTAGTGCCCTTTGGAATCCCATTATGGAATTGCGGCAGAATTGTCGTGTATTTTTTATGATATTATGATGAAAAATACAAGATATAACTTGACATTTTTTACAAAAAAGGTATAATAGAATTATATAAAATATGAAGGAGATGCACTATGCCATTACAGATACAATCCCAATTATCACCGCTGCAGCACGAAAAAATAAAAAGAGAGTTGCTGTCTGACGAGTTTATTGATTTAGCAAAAGAAAAAACATTGCCAATTGAAACACTCATGGCGTATTATCGCTGTGTGATAATGGAAATTGAAACGAAATTTTTTGTCCTGAATGAGGAATTATCGCTGGAATACGACAGAAATCCCATTGAGACGATTAAAACACGGCTGAAATCATGGGACAGCCTTATCAAGAAAATGCGCAAAAAGAATTTGCCAATGAATCTGACAGCTCTTGAAGAAAACATATATGATGTGGCTGGAATCCGTGTTATATGCTCGTTTCAGGAGGATATTTACCGACTTGCGGAGAGTTTCCTCCGACAGGATGACGTAAAGCTTATTGAGATAAAGGACTATATAAAAAATCCTAAGCCAAACGGCTACCGCAGTCTGCATCTTATTGTTGAAGTGCCTATATTCCTGCAAAATGAGACAAGATATATGAAAGCGGAAGTGCAGTTCCGTACAATAGCCATGGATTTCTGGGCAAGTCTGGAACATAAACTGCGTTACAAGAAGAATATTTCCGACGCTGACGCAGAAATTCTGGGAGATGAATTGCTGAAATGCTCGCAGATGAGTGCGGAGCTTGACCTGCGTATGCAGAATGTAAAAAATAAGATTGCGGCAGCGGAGAAATCAAAAAAATAGGCGCTGTAAAAAAAGAGTAAAAAAGAAAAAAACTGCTGTCACACAAAAAAATGCGTGACAGCAGTAATTTTTTGTGGTATTATTAAATTACAATGAAAAAAGTACCACAAGAATATTATAACACATATCAATTGAAATT
>JAFXAJ010000014.1 GCA_017517145.1 Ruminococcus sp. | reverse complement strand
TGTTATGCCGATCCCGACAATGACGGCGTTTTTGACACAGAAGTTGTCACAGGCGATGTGAATTGCGACGGTAAATTAGATTCAAGCGACGCATCAAAAATACTTGAAATTTACGCTGAGCTTTCTACAAATAATAAAATTTCTCCACATATCATTACTAAAAGATATGCTGATTGGGATGGTGACGGAAGTATCAATGCGTCAGATGCATCATCTGTGCTCAAGAAATATGCTGAACTTTCCACAACATAAGGGAACCTCATAACAAAAAAGGCAGATACCTCTCTTTTGAAGTATCTGCCTTTTTATTATAGCCCGCTGTATAGGTCTTTCATATCAGTTCTTGAAAACTTCGATATGAGTGCCGACCTAATTTCGGTACCCTTTTGTTTTACCAGCATTGGTTATATTCAAGATTAACGCCCTTACAAGCTTCATATTCTGCTACAGTTTCTTTAAAGCCTTCGTCTGTTTGAGAAATTGATTTTAGTGTTGTTAAATTACATTCGCTATCCCATGTTTTCACAACTATATATTTAATATCGTCTCCGTCAGCAAATCCAGAAAATAATCTATTATTAGCCAAATCCAATTTAAATATACCCGTTGTACGGAATAAAGAAACATATTCATCGCCATTAAACGAGTACATTTCTACTGTTTCAATATTGTTTTCATCTCTGCATAACACTACTAACTCCGATTTCCCATCAGAATTTAAATCAGTATGGGCATAATAAGTAGTTGAATAATCTCTTGGAGAATATTTATTTGTAAATAACCTTTCCCTTGCAATTTCTTCATTTCCCTGCGGATTATTTGTTTGATAAAGTAAAAATTCAACATCATTAAAAAATACGCAATTGTCACATTTATGTACATGAGCGCGATATTCTTCCTCGGTAATAACAGTATCATTATGTTTGTATTCATCATACATATTACCATTTTCGTCATAATTATATCCTAAAATCCATTTATCAACCGAACCAAATTCAAGTTCATCATTATAATAACAAATATTCGTAACCATTGAAGGCGTTTTTGCATGACCTTCTATACTTTTTTCTGATTTGCATAATATTACGCCTTGTGTGTGCTCAACTGAAGTTTTAAATTCAAAATCTGTGCTGTTGAATTTGTATATTTCCATTTCCCAATGCAGATTAAATTCATTGTCTATAATCAATTCGGGAACAGAATCATCGTTTATGTCGTAATAAGCGTAATACATACTTACAAAGTTATTTTTATCATGTTTATCAAATCTTGCTTCAAGTGCTGCGTCTCTTGCTTTGTCAAGAATTTCCTGTGTGGGTTTATTTGTTGCGGCAATAGTCGTCTGTATTGTTTCTTCGTTATTTGGTGTCTGTACTTCATCGCCAGAGGATTTCTTTACAGTGTAGGGGATAAAATTCAACTCTGCACCAACACAGTTTTCATATTCTGCTATTGCCTTGTCATATTCTTCCTTTGTGCAGCGGCTGTAATCATGCAGATAAAAGCGTCCGCCTTCTTCATAGGTATCCAGTCTTGTAAAGTATGTAAGGGCATCCTGATCACCATCTGAAAACTCAACGTTTTCCCACGTGGAAATCCTTAAAGTAAAATAATCAGTATCATCATCGTTTGCTTTTAGAATTTCATAATACTTACGATTCTGCAAATCAAACTTAAACTCATCTACAACTATTCGTATAAAAGATATATATTCTGTTCCATTAAAAAAACATATTATCGTACTTTCACTCTCAGGTACATCAAGAACTTTACTACGAATAAACAATTCATCTACTGAGTCATTGTTAATATCCAAATAAGCGTAATCTATTTTTAAATCATCTACGCTTAAATCTACGATAACCTTCTCATAACATTTAAAAGTGTCCTGAACTTCATCTTCAAGTCGCTTATCGCGTGCTGTTTTCTCTGCTGACTCTCTCTTTACAGTGTAGGGGATAAAATTCAACTCTGCACCAACACAGTTTTCATATTCTGCCATTGCCTTTTCGTATTCTTCCTTTGTGCAGGGTTCGTTATCACGCAGATAAACGTGTTCACCTGTGCCACCTATAAATGGGTCTATTCCTGAGTAATAGAAATCCCGTAATATGAAGAAATCTGATTCATGTGAAATCTCAACATTTTCCCATGTTTTTATAAAAAGCGAATAACCGTTTTCGTGACCTTCAACTAAATCATATAACCTACGATTTTGTAAATCAAACTTCATGTCATCACCGTTTGCCATCGTTTCCATAGGTATATATTTTGAACCGTCAAAATAGTTTAAACCTATACCTGCAGCGTCGGCTGCTGCTTCAATAAAATCATAAGAAATAAGTAATTCCGATACTGAATCATTGTTAATATCAAGATAAGCGTATTTTATTTCCAAGCAGTTATAAAACTGCTCCTCGTCTGTCACGTTATACTGATTATATAATTCGTCAATGTATTCTTCAATTCGCTGATTGCGTGCTGTTTCTTCCTGTGTCAGCCCGACAGGCTGATTCTGAACAGGATTTTCTGATAAATATTTTACAGAATATGTTGTATAATCTACTTTAAACTCAGGGCAAGCTTCGAATTCTGCTAAAGCTGCTTCGTATTCTGCTCTGTCGCAAGGTTCGTTATTGCAGATATACATAATATATCCTCCGTCATCCGTAAATGATACTGAATACCAATCGTGAGGAATACTGCTTTCTCCGGAATCATATTCTAAGAAATCATAACCTTCAAGATAATCCACAATAATTGTTTTATAACCCTCAATATCATCAAGTATAGTATACATCTTATGTTTTTCAGCGTCATATCTGATTTCTTCAGAATTACCCATCATAATGGAAGAATATACGTTTCCATTTAAATAAGCAATGTTAATATAAGAAGCTCCTACGAAATCTTCAAGAATAATCATTTCATCAACGGAATCACCATTCAGGTCAATGAAACCGTATCTGATTTTGTAAACGTCCTCATTAGCGTTGAAAGTTTTTGTATACGAAGGATCATTTCTGTAGTCGATTACTTCAAAGATACTTTCTCTTATAATACGTTCTTCATCTGTCATTCCTACTTCGTCCATATATGAATATCTGTCATAGAAATTTTTGAATTCTACATCTGCTTTTGTACCTGTCACAAAGTTTTCTGATTTATTCTTGTATTCATCTTCGCTTATTATTTCACCGTTTAAGAGGTAGCTGAAGGTATTATCCTCGTTAAGTCCCCAGACACGCTCCAGCTTATCGCCCTCTGTGAAATTCAATTCATCGTCCCAAGTACTGTAACTCTGACAATTAAAACCATAACCAAATTCGTAATCATAATCACATTCGTAATCAAAAGTATATATGCGTTTTTCATCAAGACATATCAAAGGTTCATCTGAACAATGAATAAGTTGTTCTACAAAATTATATTTGCCGTCAGCATAATGAAAAATACATACTTTAGAATAAGGACCGTAGTGAAGCTGGGCAATAAGCTCAGGAACATTATCTCCATTCATATCAATCTGGGCATAGTCCAGAGAAGAAATAAACTCATCTGTTGCAACAAGATAATCAAGAGCATTAACTGCCGCTGTTTCAATATCTGTTTCTGTTGTTCCCACAGATGTGCTATCAGGCGGTATAAGCGGATTATCAGGATTATTATTCCCTCTGCCCAGATTTTTCACCAGAAATACCGAGCCAACTGCAAGTCCCAGAACAGCAGCGGTATTTACCACACTCATGATTATTTTTGTACTTTTCTTTCTGCTATAAACTTCAACGTTTTCAACGATATTTTCTGTATTATCGTAAATCCCCGAATTCCCGCTATTTATTGCGTCATTATATCTTTTTCTTGTCATTTCTAAAATCCTCTTTTTTGTCTTTTCGTCAAGCATTTCACTATCAGTCCCGATTCTGTCAATAGTTTCAAGTTCGGCATTTTCCAGTATGTCAAATCCAACAGTATTCTTTTCGTCCATTACAGTCCCTCCTTCAGGGTAATACCTTCCCTTGACAGCAGCTTTTCAAGCTTGCTCAGCGCTCTGCTGCATCGTACACGTACCGCCCCAGATGTCATTGAAAGCTTTTTGGCTATTTCCTTTGAACTTCTGTTATAGTAAAACTTCTGAAAAATTATGGTGGAATCCGGATCTCCAAGACTTTCCACAAGCCTTAACAGCGTATCTCTCATTTCGGATTTTTCGGCATCTTCCTCAATCCTGCTGTTGTCAGGAATATTGGCAAAACTTTCGTCCATTGAAACTGTTCTGCCGTTCTTCGCAGATATAGCGTGAAATCTGTTTATTGCCTTACGGCTTGCTATAGTACCTATATATCCTTTGAGATCGCCGTCAAAGCCTTTGTTATTGTGGTAATTGAGAAATACTGCAAGAAATACATCGCTGACGCACTCCTCAATATCCTCATTTCCCGCACAGCTTCTTAGCTTGTTGTAAACTATGGCATAGACATAGCCTATGTATTCCTCATAAAGCCTGTTCTGCGCCTCTGTCTCGGATTTTCCGCATAATTCCCGATATTCCTTATCGGTCATATTTCACCCCATTCCCGAACCTTCTGCAAGTCCGTTTTAGTCTTTTGAATGCATTCTATACACTTACTCCAAGCATATAAAAAAAGTGTTACATTATTTCCGAAAAATTTTCCATAAAATTATATCATAAATATCAGATACAGTCAAGCAACAGCAAAATTCATAATTTCTTGCTGATATTGGCAATATTATTTAATGGCTATTTACTGCAAGGAATATTGACCTGAAACTTAAAATATGATATAATATATCTTGGAGTTTTGTTTGAAAACTCATAAAGCAGCAGTTTTCTGCTGCCGCACTTTTATTTAAGAGGAGTTAAGTTTATGGTTAATATTCCTGAGATTTTCGGCTGCAACGTTTTCAATGAAACTATTATGAAAGATAAACTGCCGAAAAATATATATAAAAATCTTAGACGCACAATGGAAAAAGGTCAGCCTCTCGATACTGAAACCGCCGATGTTGTGGCAAATGCTATCAAGGACTGGGCTCTTGCTCTCGGCGCTACCCACTATACACACTGGTTCCAGCCTATGACAGGCTCTACCGCTGAAAAGCATGACTCTTTCATCAGTGTCGGTCCTAACGGTACTGCTCTTATGGAATTTTCTGGCAAGGCTCTTATCAAGGGTGAACCTGACGCATCCTCTTTCCCATCAGGCGGTCTTAGACAAACAAGCTCCGCAAGAGGCTATACTGCGTGGGATCCCACTTCCTACTGCTTCGTTAAAGAGGGCAGCCTCTATATCCCCACCGTATTCGTATCATACACAGGCGAAGCTCTCGACAAGAAAACTCCCCTGCTTCGCTCAATGGACGCTCTCAGTAAGGCTGCTGTACGCTTCCTCAAACTGTTCGGCAATGAAAATGTTACCCGTGTAACTTCCACTGTCGGCGCTGAACAGGAATATTTCCTCATTGACAAGGAAAAATTCGACCAGCGTGAAGACCTCGTTCTCACAGGCAGAACTCTTTTCGGTGCGAAGCCTCCAAAGGGACAGGAGCTTGACGACCAGTATTTCGCTAACCTTAAACCCAGAATTGCGGCATATATGGCTGAACTGGACGAAGAACTCTGGAAGCTCGGCGTATATTCACACACAAAGCATAACGAGGTAGCTCCTGCACAGCACGAAATGGCTCCTATATTTACAACATCAAATCTTGGTACTGACCAGAATGAGCTTACCATGGAGGTTATGGAAAAGGTTGCTCTCAGACATGGACTTGTATGCCTTCTCCACGAAAAGCCCTTTGAAGGCGTAAACGGTTCAGGCAAGCACAATAACTGGTCAATGCGTACAAATGACGGTCAGAATCTTCTTGACCCCGGCGATACGCCTATTGAAAATCTCCAGTTCCTCACTATTCTCTGTGCTCTTATCAAGGGCGTTGATGAATATGCCGACTTAATGAGACTTTCCGCTGCTTCAGCAGGAAATGACCACCGTCTTGGTGCAGATGAAGCCCCCCCTGCTATCATCTCTATGTTTCTCGGCGAGGAGCTTGATGCTGTTCTCAAAGCTATCGAGGAGGACGGTGTATACAAAACCGAAGCTAAATCCTTTGAAATCGGCGTAAATGCTCTCCCCTCCTTCCCCAAGGATTCCACCGACAGAAACAGAACTTCTCCCTTTGCATTCACAGGAAATCGTTTTGAATTCCGTATGGTTGGTTCATCTGATAATATCGGCTGTCCCAACGCTCTGCTGAATACCATTGTTGCAGAGGAGCTTTGCTGGTTTGCAGATAAGCTTGAACCTGTTAAGGACAGCGATTGCTTCGAGGAGGAAGTGAAAAAGGTTCTCAAGGAAGTTCTCAAGGAACACCGCCGCATTATCTTCAATGGCGACGGATACTCTAACGATTGGGTACTTGAAGCTGAGCGCAGAGGTCTGCCCAACTATCCCTCAATCGTTCACTGTATGCCTCACTATACTGATGAAAAGAATCTCCGTATTCTCCGCAAGCATGGCATATTCAATAAAAATGAGCTTATGGCACGTACTGAGATTCATCTTGAAAAATACTCTAAAACACGCAGAATAGAGGCTCGCACCATGGTTGAAATGGCAAGAAAACAGCTTCTTCCTGCGGCTCTGGACTATCTCGACAAGCTCTGCCGTTCTATCGCTACTAAGAATGGAATCGGCGTAACTGCAAAAACTGAAACAAAAATTGCCGAAAAGCTCAGCGACCTCACCGATAAGCTTTACGATTCTATCAATCGTCTTGAAAAGGTTGAGACTGATGCCTGCGCTATCAAAGAAATACAGAAACAGGCTGAATTCTATCACGATTATGTTCTTGCTGAAATGAACATTATGCGTGAAATTGCAGATGAAATTGAAATTAATATGCCTATCAGCTGCTGGCCTATTCCTACTTATTCCGAGATTATCTACAACGTATAATAATATTAAATCCCCCGATTTTTCGGGGGATTTCTTATTATATCAACTTTCTCTCATCGCAATACTCACATTCAAGGAGAGTTTCGTCACCGCTGAAATGGAAGCTCTTAGGCAGGTATTCCTCGTGATTTGTGATGCATTTTGGGTTTTCACAGCGTACACCGCTGTACACCTTGCCCTTTAAAGTTTCTGAACCGTTCTTCTCGCTGAGAATAGTGAGAATCAGCGCCATTCGTGCATATACGCCGTATTTCGCCTGTGTGAAGTACATAGCACGGCTGTCCTCGTCAACCTCAACTGTGATTTCATCAACTCTGGGCAGAGGATGAAGCACTATCATATCCTTTTTAGCAAGAAGCATCTTATTTCTGTCAAGGACATAAGTGTTCTTCTGTGCAAGATATTCTTCATGGCTTGCAAAACGTTCCTGCTGAATACGTGTCATATAAAGCACATCAAGACTGCCGATTACCTCGTCAAGGGCATCAACTTCCTCAAATGTACTGCCGTTAGCTATAATTATATCCTTGATATACGCAGGCATTCTCAGTTCGGGAGTTGATATGAAAATGAACTTATTGCCCTCAAACATACTCAGTGCCTTGCAGAGAGAGTGTACCGTTCTGCCGTTGATAAGATCGCCGCAGAGACCTATTGTCAAACTGCTTAATGTATTTTTCTCAATTTTCAGTGTAAGTAAATCTGTCAGAGTCTGTGTGGGATGAAGATGTCCGCCGTCGCCTGCGTTGATTACGGGACAATCCGCACTTATTGAAGCTGCCTTTGCCGCACCTGCTATGGGGTGGCGCATTACGAGAATATCCGCATAGCTGCTAACTATCTTCGTTGTGTCCTTTATAGTCTCTCCCTTTGATACGGAAGAATTTGCAGGGTTGTCAAAACCAATGATACGTCCGCCAAGTCGAAGCATTGCCGTCTGAAAGGACATCTGTGTTCTTGTGGACGGCTCATAAAACAGCGTTGCCATAATCTTTCCGTCACACTCGTGGGCGTAATTCTGGGGATTTTCCTTGATTTTTACGCCAAGCTCAATAAGCTTTGTCCACCAGCTTACAGGATAATCACTGAGATCAATAAGGTGCTGATATTCTGACTGCATAATTTTAAACCTCCGTATATTATATGTATTTACAGAATTTTACTTCCGTTTACAATCATTTCAAAATTCACTCCGAGAAATTCAGACGCACGGCGGCAAAGCAGCATACGGTTCATGAATATCTCGAAATATTCCATTACAGACGATATTTCCGTATCAATCTGCAGCTCCAGTATTATTGAGCTTTTATCCTCGCTGAAGCGTACCGACGACATCTCAACCGCATAATTTACACGGTCGTGAATGTCAAAGGTTGTCAGGTCGGTATTGCGCACACGGCTGCGGCGGACATCGGTTTTATCACCGATTATCATTGCCGCAGAAATAGCGTCAAGAGGCTGTGCAGTACCCTCGTCATGATTGCCGATTGCCGCAATTACGGAGCATATCTCCGCTGCGGGCATACTCAGATTATCAAGGAGTCGGAACGCCATTACTGCGCCGCTTTGTGCATGGTCTATCCTGTTTATGACGTTGCCTATGTCGTGCATGATTGACGCAATTTTCGCCAGCTCGATTGTTCGCTCGTCATATCCCAGTGTTTCAAGCACCATTGCAGAAGTTGCCGCTACACGCTCAACATGAGGAAATGAATGTTCCGTATACCCCATTGCTTCGAGGGTTTTGTCTGCACGGCGGATATACTCCATAATGTCGGGATTCTGTTTGATATACTTATAAGTTACAAGACTTGCCATAAATGCCCCCTTTTAATTTTCAAAATAAACTTTATACCACACGAGGAAGATGAACACAGTCCAGATTCTGCGGCTGTTGTCGCATTTTCCGTTTTTGTGGTCGTCAAGCAGCTTTATCAAAGGTTCTCTATTGAAAAACTGCTCTGCGCTTTTACTTTCAAACGCCTCACGAACAATATTATAATACTTATCCTCTTTAAGCCATACCCTTATAGGTACAGGGAATCCCAGCTTTTTTTTTGCAGCTGTTTTAGCCGTACTATCGGGAGTATCCTTTTTTGCCGCAAGTCGCATTGCATACTTTGTGATATATTTCGTATCATCTGTTCTGTTCTTATGAGTTACACGGTATTTCGTAGGTATCTTCTCCGCCAGAGCCATAACTTCTTTATCAAGGAAAGGTACTCGCAGCTCCAGTGAATTTGCCATACTCATTTTGTCGGCTTTGAGAAGAATATCCCCTGCCATCCACATATTCAGGTCAAGATACTGCATTTTCGTCACATCGTCCTTGCCTTTGACACGGCTGTAATAGGGCTTTGTAAGCTCCATTGGATGAGGTGCATCGGTCTTTATTTTCAGCAGATTTTTTCTCTCCTCAGGCGTAAAAATATAGGCGTTGCCGATAAATCTTTCTTCAACGGTCTTACCCTTGCGGACAAAGAAATTCACACCACGCTTTGCAGGAAGCTTCTCCGCAGCTGTACGGATTCCCTTGCGGACCGACATAGGCAGCCTGTCGTAGAAAGTACCGTCAGGCTCGCTGTAGACGTTATATCCGCCGAAAATTTCATCTGCTCCCTCTCCCGAAAGCACTACTTTCAGCTTTTCTGCGGCAATATTGCACACGAAATAGAGGGCAACAGCAGAAGGGTCTGCAAGGGGTTCATCCATGTGATACTGGATTTTTTCAAGGCTTCCCCAATATTCCTCGGGAGTAATAACCTTGCTTGTGTTCTCCTTGCCGATAGCCTTTGAAAATTCTTTTGCCCAGCCGATTTCGTTATATTTTTCATCAGTTCCGAATCCAACAGTAAAGGTCTTGTCAACCTCAGCAACAGCCGCCGCATAGCTTGAATCTACGCCGCTTGACAGGAATGAACCAACTTCAACATCGGCTATTTTGTGAGCTTCAACGGAATTGCGGAAGGTGTCGGAAATGCGCTCTACCCAATTTTCAAGAGACGGCTTTTCATCAGCGCTGAAGTTAACGTCCCAATAGCGTTTTATCTGCAATCTGCCGTCCTTTAAGCGGAAATAATGGGCAGGCATAAGCTTATAGACATTCTTGAAAAACGTCTCCCTTGTGGGTGAATACTGAAATGTCAGGTAATTTTCCAGTGCTGTTGTATTCAATTCCTTTTTGAAATGGGGATGAGCAAGAAAGCTTTTTATCTCCGAGCCGAACATAAATGTCTTATCCATTACGGCGTAGTACATGGGCTTTATGCCGAAAAAATCCCTTGCACCGAAAAACTCTTTATTTTTCTTGTCCCAGATAACAAATGAGAACATTCCACGGAGCATATTCAGCAGTTTTTCGCCGAATTCCTCATAGCCGTGAATAAGCACTTCCGTATCGGTATTTGGTTTGAAGATATGACCTGCTTTTATGAGATTTTCACGTATTTCACGGTAATTGTAAATTTCGCCGTTGAAAACAATAACCATTGAGCCGTCCTCGTTGAAAATCGGCTGGTTGCCCGAAGAAGAAACGTCAATGATGCTCAATCTGCGATGACCGAGGGCAATATTCTCGTCAACATAGCTGCCCTCTGCGTCAGGGCCTCTGTGACGGATTTTGTCCATCATATCGGCGATAACCTTGTTTGAACCGTCAATTTTGTTAGTAAAGCCTACAATTCCGCACATAGAAAATACCTCATTATTAAATTTTTCACTGTATATGTCATTGCATACCCTTTATATTATACTACATTTTATGTAAATTTGCAACAGTAAAAGAAAATTTTTATGATTTGTTAGTATTTAATAACTATAAGGTATTGACTTTTCTGTAATATCTGTGTATACTGTATATATACAGTAAAGAGAGGTGATACAGTGAACATCTTCATTGATAACAGAAGCGGCACTCCAATTTACGACCAGATTTACAAGCAAGTCAAAAATCTGATTATAAGCGGAGAGGTCAAGGAAAATGACCCATTGCCCTCAATCAGAGCCCTTGCTAAGGATTTGCGTATAAGTGTAGTCACCACGAAAAGAGCTTACGATGAATTGGAGCGTGAGGGATTTATCTATACACTTCCTGCAAAGGGTTGCTTTGTTGCTCCGAAAAATACGGAAATGCTCCGTGAGGAAAATCTGAAAAAAATTGAGGAGCTTATCGAACAGATAAAACAGCTTGCAGCTTCCTGCAATCTGACTACAAATGATATAGTTGATATGATAAAATATAATGAATAGGAGATTATTTATGAACGCTATTGAAATTACAAATTTAACCAAAAAATACAAGGGATTTACTCTCGATAATCTTTCCCTGACACTGCCAAAGGGCTGTATTATGGGACTTATCGGTGAAAACGGTGCAGGCAAGAGCACAACTATAAAAATGCTCCTTGATATTGTCCGCCCTGACGGCGGTGATATTAAGATTTTCGGTGAGAAACCCTCTGCTGTGCAGAAAAATGACATCGGTGTTGTTCTCGATGAAGTGGGAATCCCTGACAGCTTTACTATAAAAGACATCAACGCTGTAATGAAACACAGCTTCACCAACTGGAATGAAAAGACATTTTTTGACTATATGGACAGATTCAGACTGCCCGAAAAGAAGAATTTCAAGACTTTTTCAAAGGGTATGAAAATGAAAATGGGTATTGCAATCGCCCTTTCTCACGATGCAAAGCTGCTTATTCTCGATGAGCCTACAAGCGGACTTGACCCTGTTGTCCGTGACGAAATTGTGGAAATTCTCAACGATTTCACAAGAGATGAGAGCCATTCAATTCTGATTTCCTCACATATTGTAAGCGACCTTGAAAAAATCTGCGACTATATCGCATTTCTCCACAACGGAAAGCTTATGCTTTGCGAGGAAAAAGACAGACTTTTAGAGCAGTTCTGCTTTATCAATACAACAGAGGATATGCTGAAAGAGCTTGATAAATCCGCGATAATCGGCAAAAAATCCAATAAATTCGGCGTTGAGGCTATCGTAGACAGGGAGAAAATCCCCCACTCATTCGACACACAACCCGTTACAATTGAAGAATTATTTATATTTATGGTTAAGGAGGACAAGTAAATGAAAGGGTTATTATTAAAAGAATTTTTTATGCTGAAAAAGAATTCCATTGGATTCCTGTTGTTTATAGCTGTATTTTTAATTGGAGGATTTAAGGGAAACCCTGCTGTATTGTTCATGTTGCCTTTGTATATGGCTATACTTTTATATGGTCACATGAATTTTGATGAACAGTGCAAATGGCAGCAGTATTCTATGGCTATGCCATACGGACGAAAGATGATTGTTTCATCAAAATATGTGGCTATGGCGATAGCGGCTGTTGTATCATCCATTATTGTAACAATATTCTATGGTGTTGGTATTGCCATAGACGCCACCGGATTTTCCTCATCTTCCATTGTTAGCAGTATTATATTATCACTTGCTATAGGCATAATCTATCCAACTTTTATCCTTCCCCTTGCCTACAAATTCAATTCCGAAAAAGGCAGAACTATAATGCTGTTTCTCAACGGTGCTTCCGGCGCTATTGCAGTGTTCCTCTTATCCGCAATTGACGGTACTGGCATACTCGCAAAATTATCAAATTATACCAATATTCTTCCTTATATCGCAACTGCCTCAGTACTTGTTCTTTTTGCTCTCTCATGGCTTATATCCGTAAAAATCTACGAGAAAAGGGATTTGTAAAATAAGGGGAAGTTAAAATGAAAGGTTTGTTGTTGAAAGAGTTTCTTTTGCTGAAAAAGAATCTTATCTGGTATGTTTTAGTTTTTCTTTTCTTTGGAATAATAGGGATTTTGGCACCGGGAGTATCAACTTTTATTCCAATGTTCATGTCAATAGCAATCTGTGGAAATATAAACGATGATGATAAAAGCAAATGGTCTCTGTATTCGCAAAGTCTGCCTTTGGAGCGTAAAATTCATGTTAAAGCACGATATAACGCCACTTTTATATTTTCTGCTATAGCAACAATTTTTACAGCGTTGATTTACGTGATTTCCACAATTGTAACTTCCAACCAGTTTGATATCAGGCAACTATTCACCCTGTGTGCGGTATCTGTGGGTATATCTCTTGTACCGATTTCAGTTTATATTCCATTTACTTATAAATTCAGTTCAGAGATAGGCAGAGATATACTCATAATAATATATTTCGGATTAATGTTCTTTGCGCCTACAACATTTCTGCTTGATTTTATTGACTGGAATCTCGGCGATCCACCTGCTGTTTCAACATCATTAATTGCCATGGCTGTTATTATTGCAGTTTTCCTGCTTTCGTGGTTTATCTCCGTGAAAATTTATGAGAAAAAGGATATATAAGCATAAAAATGCACCTCAACGGGTGCATTTTTTCATTATAATGTTGCATATAAATTTGTTTCCCATGCGGGAATATAAAGCTGATGTCGAATATACAGCTTATAATTGGGATTGAGCATTTTTATAAGCAGTGGCAGTTCAAATATATCTTCATTTCTATGATAGAGCGATACCATAAGCTTAGGGGAATAGCGTGCTATTGTCTGTGCCGCACCCCATATCGCCTCTCTCTCGAAGCCTTCAACGTCCATTTTTATTATAGTTGCTGCCCTGCGTCCAAGAATACTGTCAACAGAACGGGCGGAAATAAGATTCTCCGAATCAGCTGAAATAGCCGACTGCCTGCCTGCTTTCGCCGCAAAGGGAAGTTCCGTATCAACACACCACGCCACGGAATTATAAGTATACACATACTTCATTCCGTCAACGAATTTCATAAGCTTCTTGTAATTCTTCTTATCAGGCTCAACAGCATAAATACCTGCATATCTGCCGTGTGTAAACTCCAGAACCTCACGGATAGTATCGCCGTTATATGCGCCTAAATCCACATAAACCTCGCTTGCGTGGGGTTTGATTATTTCACGGTATATCTCCGACTTGGGCGTTGTAACAGCATCAAGATACTTTATATCTCCGCTTATTTTGAAATTGATTATATTGGCATATACCTTGCGTGAGAAGTCGTCAGCAAGGCTGTCGTAGACCTCCTGAAGCTTTTCCGCATTCTGCATACAATATTCGTATGTGAACAATCCTCCACCTGTTACGGGAACATCAGGAACGTAGAGAGTATGCTTTTCAGCGATTTCGTGTATTCTGTCAACTATTGACTGATAGCCTGCCGCAAAGGCAAGAACAACAACAAAGTCATCCTCCATTTCCTCCACATCGGAGAGCTTATGAACCTTATAGCCCTCAAAGGAATGACCTCTTACAAAGTCGTCACTGGCAAAAATGCCTTTGAGCTGTATGCCGTATTTGCGGAATACAGACATAATTTTCAGAGCGCCATCGCCCATGCCGTATATATATATTGGTCTTTTTTCCGCCTGAAGCTTAGCCCAGACGGATTCTTTTTCTTTTATAAAGGAAATCATATATTACTCCGGAAAAATAATAATATCAGAAAAGGTCTGCATCAACAGAAACATCATCGGCAATATCGCCGGGAATAACGCCTACCATATCACGTCCACGTATGCCGTATCTGTCACGCATATTATTCATGTGCTTGTCAATGAGATTGGACACCTGACGGACAGACTTGATGCTTTTTACTTCCTTAGTTGGAGTATCGGCGTCCTTACTGTGGATTATGATAGTACCGCAGCCGAATAATCTCTGGAAGAAAGGACGGTTTACGCTTTTGTCAATAATTTTGTAGAGGTCTATTTCATCTTCCTCGACATTGAAAAGACCTGCACGTGTAATAAACTTTGTGGGAGTCAGGTAATATCTTGTAAAAGACAGAGGAAGCCCGAAAATTGTACGTTTTTTATCAGTCCATACATAATTTATCTCATCTTTAGCCATAACAATTCTCCTTTCGGCTTTGGAAAAAACTTTCCTGATACTATTTTACCATAAAATCAGAAATAAGTCAACTGGTTTTAATTAAGAATTAATAAAATAATCGGGCGGATATTTCCGCCCGATTCGAATTCTTAATTCTGAATTATTCAACTGTTACGCTCTTTGCAAGGTTTCTCGGCTTGTCTACGTCATATCCCTTTGCCACTGAAACATAATATCCCAGAAGCTGGAGAGGTACTACAGAAAGGCTTCCTGCAAAATGAGGGTCAGTCTGAGGAATATATACTGTAAAGTCAGCTAAATCCTCCATGCTGTAATTGCCATAAGTTGTAAGTCCCATGAGAGATGCACCACGGCTCTTTACTTCAACCATGTTGCTTACTGTCTTTTCGTAAAGCTCAGGCTGTGTAAGTATGCCGATTACGGGAATCTTATCCTCAATAAGGCTGATAGGTCCATGTTTCAGCTCGCCTGCCGCATAAGCCTCAGAGTGAATATAGCTGATTTCCTTCATTTTAAGGCTTCCTTCAAGACCGATAGCATAGTCGATTCCTCTGCCGATGAAGAAAGCGTCCTTGCATCCTGCAAGCTTGTTTGCATACCACTGGATACGCTCCTTATCTTCAAGAATCTTCTCAATCTTTTCGGGGATTGTGTTCAGCTCTGCAAGCAGTTCATCATAAACAGCCTGTTCCATTTCGCCTCTTGAAAGTGCAAACTGCATTGCAAGGAGATAACCTGCAATAAGCTGTGTGCTGTATGCCTTAGTTGTAGCAACGGAAATTTCAGGACCTGCAAGGGTATAGAATACGCTGTCAGCCTCTCTTGCAATAGATGAACCTACAACGTTTACAATACCGAATGTCTTAACGCCTGCTTCCTTGGACATTCTCAGAGCAGCAAGGCTGTCAGCTGTTTCACCTGACTGACTGATAATGATAACAAGGCTGTTCTTTGCAAGCTTCATCTTTCTGTAACGGAATTCAGAAGCAAGCTCCACACGTACAGAAATTGAAGAAAACTCCTCAATAACGTACTGTACAGCCATACCTACATGGTATGCTGAACCGCAGGCTACAATGTAAATCTGCTGAATTTCTTTCATTTCCTCGTCAGTAAGACCATGTTCACCGAAATCAATTCTGCCGTTCTTTACAACGGAGTTGATAGTATCCTTTATAACCTTGGGCTGCTCGTGGATTTCCTTGAGCATGAAGTGCTCGTAACCGCCCTTTTCGGCAGCCTCAGCATCCCACTTGATTTCAACCAGTTCCTTCTGGATTTCCTCACGGTCAATGTTATAGAAAACAGCGTTGCCCTTTGTAAGCTTTGCAATTTCCATATTGCCGATGTAGTAAACATTTCTTGTGTATTTCAGAACAGCAGGAACGTCAGACGCTACATAAGTTTCACCGCCTGTGATACCGATAATCATAGGGCTGTCCTTACGTGCTGTATAAATTTCGCCGGGGAAGTCGCTGAACATAACGCAGAGAGCATAAGAACCTCTGATACGTATCATAGCTCTTGCGATGGAATCAACAGGGCCCTGACCATATTTCTTGAAGTAGTAGTCAACAAGCTTTACAGCAACCTCTGTATCTGTCTGGGAATTGAAAGTATATCCGCTTTTTGTAAGCTTTTCTCTCAGTTCCTGATAGTTTTCAATTATACCGTTATGTACGGCTACAACGTTATTGTCATCGCTGGAATGGGGATGAGCATTGAGAGTTGAGGGTTCTCCGTGGGTAGCCCAGCGTGTATGTCCTATACCGCAGCTTCCGCTTACAGCTTCGCCGTCATTGGTCATTTTCTTGAGAACTTCAAGCTTGCCCTTAGCCTTTATAACAGTGACATCTTCAGAGCCGTCACGGACAGCAATACCAGCTGAATCATAACCTCTGTATTCCAGCTTTGAAAGACCGTCAAGGAGAATAGGGGCAGCCTGATGGTCACCGGTAAATCCTACAATTCCACACATAATAAACCTCCATATTTCGGATGAAAAACTTCATCAATTTATATTAATCAACAAATGCTGATTATAATACATTACAAATCAAAAATGATTAAATAAAATATACGTTAATATTATATCACAATGACAAAAAAAATGCAAGCATTTTTTTGCTGCCTGCATTTTTTTATTATTTTAATTATTTTACAGCATCCTCGTCACCGAAGGGATCACCACATTCAGCGCAGAATTTCGGGGGATTTGCAGGGTCAGCAGGCTCCCATCCGCACTTGTCACACTTGTAAAGAAGCGCACCGTCAGGCTTGGGGCTTCCGCACTCAGCACAGAATCTGCCCTTGTTTACAGCACCACAGGAACAGCTCCAGCCGTCCTCTGAGGGCTTGGGTTTACCACAATTAGCACAGAATTTGCCTGTGTTTTCACTGCCGCAGGAGCACTTCCATGAACCTGCAGGGGCAGGCTTAGCGTTTCCGCAGTTAGCACAGAATTTACCTGTATTTGATGTACCGCAGGAGCAAGTCCATGCATCAGCATTTGCGGCAGGCTGCTGTGCCGCAATATTGTAAAGGCTCTGAGCGTTCATTCCGCCAATCTGCTGAGCCATATTCATGCCGTACATACCCATTGCAGCACCGCCTGAGTTCTTTGCAGCGGCAACTATAGCGTCATTCTGAGCCTCAATAGCCTTTGCAGCAGCATTAAGAGGATTGGTATTCCACGCAATATCCTCATATTTCTTGATACGATCCTCGTCCTCCTTGGAGATTGAAACGGATCTGATAGCAACACTCATAATCTCAATACCACGGTTTTCAAGCCATTCAGTCTTGAAAATCTCCTTCATGGTCTTGGTGATAGCAAGGGTATTTGTGGGCAGCTGATCGTATGTCAGCGTGTCAGAAAGCTGAGCAAATGCAGGCTGAAGCTGAGCCATAAATTCACTGTGGAGAGTATTGTCAATAGATGCTCTGCCGAAGAAGCTTGTTACATTTCCGCACACATTTGAGAAGAAAACAATGGGGTCTGAAATTCTGTAGGAATATACGCCGTTGCAGCGGAGCCCTACAGTAAAGCTTCTGCCAAGGTCTTTATAATTCACTCTGAAAGGTACAGGTGTAGGTGTACCAAATTTATTGTCAGTAATTTCTTTTACATTAAAATAGTAAATTCTCTGGTCATGCGCTGCATCACCACCGAAGCTGATACGCTTGCCCATTATCTTGAAAGTCTCCTTTATAGAGGAAAGACCGCCGTCGAAGATACTGGGCTCTGTTGACATATCGTAAGTATATTCACCGGGCTCGGCACAAATTTCAACAATCTGTCCCTGATCGACGATTATCATGCACTGTCCCTCGTTGACAACGATAACGCTGCCATTGGTGATGATATTATCATTTCCCTTTGTATTGGAGGATTTCTTGCCTGTTCTCTTATGTCCCTTTACAACAAGAACATCGGGAGGCATAGCCTCGCAACAGAAGTACTCCTTCCATGTATCGGCAAGGGTAGAACCCACACCGGAAAATACTGCTTTAATAAGTCCCATGATAAAAACTCCTTTCGTTTCAACTCCTGTTGAAAACCTATATCATTATCGGTTCAAGCCGACATATTAATTATAACATATTTTTTTAAACATTGCAAGCAATTTTTTATTTTTCAGAAATCCATTTTTCCCACACATCGGGACAGTAACCCACAGCAGCTTTCTTTCCGCAGCGAACCACAGGAGTTTTTATAAGCTGCTGATTTTCAAAAAGCTTTTCTTCCTTGTCACTGTCCATGAGATATTTCATAAGTGTCAGGGTATTTTTATCCTTGGCATTTTCATTTATAAGGCTGTCAATTCCGCCTACAGACTGCATAACAGAAGTAAATTCTCCCCTGCTCATGCCCTTTTCCTTCATGTCGATAAACTGCACTTTTATATTGCGTTCCTTGAAATAACGTTCAGCTTTTTTGGTATCGAAACACTTTTTTGTACCGAAAATCTGTATATTCATCACATTTCTCCTCCCTCAGCAGGTCTTTCTGTCCTGTCCGTCCTCTCAAAGCTGATGCTTATAAGGTCAAGTCCGTTCTGTGCAAAATAAAGGCGTATTACCGTAAAATGAGAATAAAAAGGCACTTCTTTTGTAAAGGAAACTGGTTTTCCGCCTGTGCCGTTCCATGTGAACATAGCATTCGCCGTTCCCATTGTAAACACAGTCAAAGGAATCTGTGCAAGCTCACTTTGCTCTGAAGATGCGGTGATAGTCATATTGTACCAGCCGGGCTTATTTACGATTATGGCAAAGCTGTAACTCTTCCCCTTTTCCGACTTCACGCCTTTAAGGTCAAGAGAGAAGCTTTCGTCAATCTCGTAGAACACAACCGGCTCATCAGAGGGAATATCTTCCGCAGAACGGTTTATAATTTCCACTTCATCACATTCCCCTATCGTGCGCTTAAAGGCATTTGTGCCCAACACAAAATTGAGGATATTCTTTGCATTTCGCTGTATTTCACAGCGGAGCAAATCACCGGAAGCAAGACTTTCAAGGGTATTATCGTCATTTTTGCTGCCGCTGGGACATACCATATAAATATCATTCTGGGCGATTGCCATAGCCGCAAAATCCTTTTTGTCGGCATTTCCGCCACGGCGATTGATATTCGCCCACCAGTCGGTCATGCAGATACCCTCAAATCCCCATTCGTCACGGAGAACAACTGTATTAAGGTCGTAATTTCCTGCCGTCCATATACCATTAAGTTTACCGTAGGTAGTCATGATGCTATCGGCATTTCCCTCTTTTACGGCAATTTCAAAGCCTTTCAGATATATCTCACGGAGGGCTCTTTCAGATGCCACCGTATCAATGAAATGGCGGTTTGTCTCCTGATTATTGCCGCAGAAATGCTTTATTGTGCCTGTTACACCGGATTTGTGAAGTCCACGAAGCTCCGCAGCAGCCATTTTTCCTGTAAGACAAGGATCTTCTGAGAAATACTCGAAATTTCTGCCGTTAAGGGGATGACGATGAATATTCATACCCGGACCAAGGAGACATTCAACCTTATTTGTAGTCATTTCCATTCCCATAAATTCAAAAAGTTTTTCTGCAAGCTCCTTATTGAAAGTGGAGGCTATCATAGTTCCGTTAGGAAGACTGAATGCCTTTGTACCGCAGTCAAGACGCATACCGGAGGGACCGTCAGCACAACATACCGCAGTAATTCCATACTTTGTCAGACTGTCTGAAACTCCGCCGAAAGCAGACGCTGTACCTGCTGTAACTCTGGGACTTCCCATACCTTCGCCACGGATAATGCAGGAAAGCTCCTCATCGGAAAGCTGTGCTATGAATTCATCAAGGGTATTTTTTCCGTAATATACATCGGCAAGCTTTATGCCCTTATCCCCTGTATACGGGATTTCATCAGGCAGTTGAGCCATACGTCTTGCAGGCTCATCAACTTCACTGAGAGGAACAGGTTCAAAACCGATTTTCATGCCTCTTTCGGTATACAACGGCTTCATGCGTTCAAATTCTTCAACAGGAGCAAGTGCCTGACGGCATTTTTCAACTACTGTTGTATTTTCAACATCTATAGTATGACCGTAGATTTTTTCAGCCTTTTCCACAAAGAAATTGAAATCGCCCTTTTCCAGCACCCAGCAGTTTTTGTATCCTGAAACTCCGCTGTCGTCGTATGAAGCAACATCGCTGAGCCACGCTTCAATTGTAATCGTCTGTGATTCATTAGGTGCGAGCGTTTTCGTTTTTTCAAATCCGCAGAGAACTTTTTTAGGCTGTCCAAGTCTGCCCTGCGGTTTCTGAACATAGAGCATAACAACTTCTTTTCCACTGTAATCTCCTGTATTTGTGACTTTCACCACATAGCGTACACCTGTGACGATTACGCCATTTTCGTCTGTTTTGAATATAGTTTCAGCCTTTTCCGCCACGATTTCAAACGTAGTGTAAGACAAGCCAAAACCAAAGGGATAACGTACTTTTTCTGGTGCAAATGTGTCAAAATAGCGGTATCCCACATAAATATCTTCAACATAGCGGTTGCTGTTCAAATCTCCGAAATAAGAATGTGAGGGATAATCCTCAATGGTATATGCAATTGTATCAGGGAGTTTACCAGAGGGTGAAACCTTACCTGTCAGCACATCTGCTGTACCGACACCGCCGACCATGCCGCCCTGCCACACGTAAAGCAGGGAATCCACACCGACTTTCTCAATAAAATCAATGTCGATGAGTCCTCCCACATTGAGGAGAACAACGACTTTTTCAAAGTGCTGACGTACTTTTTTCAGCATATCTTTTTCAAGTTCTGTAAGGAAATACGAACCCTCGGTGAGAGTAACCTCCTGTTCCTCTCCTGCGGTTCTGCCAATTATAACAATGGCTGTTCTGCCCTTTTCTGCGGCATTTTTCACTGTTTCGTCGTCAAGGGGCATTTCAGCCTGTGACCATGGTTCACCGCCCCAGCCTGTGCCTAAATCATAGGGATTTTCGATGTCCCATTTTTTATATATATCCAGCAGTTCCTCGTTGAGTTTCACTCCTGCTTCAAGAAGTCCGTCTGTAATTCCTACAACTCGGGAAACATTTACCATACCGCCCGAACCGGTTCCGCTTTTGTAGTAGTGGAGCTGTATACGTCCGAAAACAGAAATAATCTCGTCTTTTTTCAGCGGCAAAGCTGAATTGTCGTTTTTAAGCATTACAATACCCTCAGCAACGGTTTCCACTGCTGTTTCAAGGTATTTGTTCCAGTCAAGTATTTTTTTCATTATTTCTTCCCTCTCAAAAATTATAGTATATTTATTATAACAAATTCCACAAAAGAAATCAAGAGTTTTTTCTTAATTTCAGCAATAAATAAGAAATCGCAAAAAACGGCGGTCACGCAAATATGACCGCCTGAATTCAGACTGTAATTTCTATAATATTATTTTCAATGGCTACAACACAGCTTTCATAATATCCATCGCCTGTTGTCCTCGGACCGCTTATTACGGTATATCCGTCATTTTTCAATATCTCTGTCAGCCTGTCAACTTCTTCTGCACTGCCTGTGCTGAAAGCAATATGAGAATATCCCGTTCTGTTATGCTGTTTTTCACAATCCGCCATTTCGGATTTGTTCATTAATTCAAGCCTTGTTCCATTATCAAATGTTAGAAAATATGAACGGAAATTTGTGGTTTTATTATGATAGCCGTCATTTGACTTTGCATTGAAATATCTTACGAAGAAATCCCGTGCCGCTTCCAAATCATTAACATACATTGCGATATGGTCTATAAACACTTTTTTCACCTTTCTTTACAAAACAGCGGTCATTCACTAAGAACAACCGCTATAATTTTATTTTACAATCGCATTAATGCCAAAATAACCGATAACAAGTATGCCGAGTATAATTCTGTACCAACCGAATGCCTTGAAATCGTGCTTTTTAATGTAGTCCATAAGGAACTTGATTACAAAAATTGACACTGCAAATGCTGAAATCATACCAACTGCAAGTATGCCAAGCTGTGCTCCTGTGAATCCGCCGTCATATTTCAGAAGCTTCAAAAGACTTGCACCAAACATTACAGGAACAGCAAGGAAGAAGGTAAATTCCGCTGCAACTGTTCTCGATACTCCTATCATAAGTGAACCAACAATTGTTGAGCCTGAACGTGATGTTCCGGGGAAAATTGCCGCTATAAGCTGAAATGCGCCGATTATAAGAGCAGTTTTATATGTAAGCTCGCTTATGCTGTTCACCTTTGCAGATGCGTTCTTGTTGCGGTTTTCAATGATAATAAATGCCACGCCAAACACTATAAGAGCAATGGCGATAACCCACGGATTATAGAATAATCTCTCAAAAACCTCATCAAAGAGAAGTCCGATAACTGCGGCTGGCAGACAGGCTACAATAACCTTGAACCACATCTGCATGATGTCCATTTTCACATAAGCGCCGAAGCCTTCTTTTTTCAGCGGCTGTACGTTATCCTTTTTACCAAAGGGGAACAGCTTTTTCCAGAAGATAATTACAACTGCCATAATTGCTCCAAGCTGGATAACTACGTTAAACATACTGAGGAAATCATCGTTTATCGTTTTATCATCGCTGACTTTCAGCTTCAGAAACTCATCAACAAGTATCAGATGTCCCGTACTGCTGACAGGCAGCCATTCTGTAATTCCCTCGACTACGCCGAGGATAAAAGATTTTATAAATTCCCAGATCATAATAATATTTCCTTTCCAGATTAATACCTAAAATTATACCATATTTTCATTTATATGTCAAATTCATTTTCGTGATTCAGTTTAAGCTTGAATTTTCGCTTTGATATAGTCAGAACCCCCGATTTTTTCAACTTTGCGATTTCTCTTTGCAATGCACTGCGGTTTACACAGAGATAATCAGACAGCACCGTTGTTGAAAATGGAATCTGCGGAGTTTTCCCCTCAGCGGTTTTTTCCTCCGTAATCTGCAAAAAACTGATTAGCTTGCTCTCTATTGTACGCTGACTGAGAACTTCCACTCGTTCGCTCAATGATACTGCCTTTTCTGTCATAAGCTCCAGCATATTTTCCACTACCCTTGAATGGCAGGTGCAGGCTTTTTCGCATCGTTTCAGCAGTTCGGAACGGCGCACAAAAAGTATCTCGCAATCCTTTTCCGCTACAACTTCAACGTAGTTTCTGGCTGAGGAGGGATATGTGAAATATTCCCCGAAAATCCCCTGTTCTCCGAGAGTTTCAATAATTGTACGAACACCGTTTACGTCATAGCGCACAACTCCGGCGCTGCCTTTAAGAATGATGCCGATTTTATCCCCTTGCTTTGAATAGTCGCTGATACAACTGCCTGCTCTGAATTTCTTCACTTCCATATTAAAACAGGTAAACATTCTATAGCAGTCATAATCATCAATTCCTTTAAAAAGTATATTATGTTCAGGCAAAAAAATTTCTCCTCCTTGTTGCAATTGCAACAGATTTTTTCTGAATACTATGATACAATATATTACAGAAAAGGTCAAGGGATTTATCCCAAAGCTGATTAAAATTTGTACACCGAGATAATACCATGGAATAATCTCTTGTATTTTTTGTTACATATAACATATCAGGAGGTATATATTTATGAAAGTTAATGTCGTCGGAGGAACAATTCCTCAGCAGGAAATCAACGCCTATATGGAGTACGGAATGAAAAAATATCCCGACAGGATTATCAAGGAAATGACCGTTTCCATTGACGGTGACTACGCTGACCTTAAATTTGAATTTGCCGATGTTCCCTTTGACAGGGTTCGCCGTATCACAGGCTATCTTGTCGGTACTCTTGACCGCTTCAATAACGGCAAACGTGCCGAGGAGCGTGACAGAATCAAACACACTGTATAATTTTAAAATTTAATTTATGGAGGTCTTTATTATGGCTAAATATGTTTGTTCAGTATGCGGTTATGTTCACGAGGGCGATGCTGCTCCTGAGGTTTGCCCTCTCTGCGGTGTTCCCGCTTCCGATTTCGTTGAGGAAAAGGCTGAGGAAGCTGCTGTTTCCAAGTATGTTTGCCCCGTTTGCGGATACGTTCACGAGGGTACATCTGCTCCCGATAAGTGCCCTCAGTGCGGAGTTCCCGGTGAAAAGTTCATCGAGAAAAAAGACGATGGAAATCTCGTATTCGCTTGTGAGCACGAAGTAGGCGTTGCTAAGGCTGTTACTGATGCAGAAATCATCGAAGGTCTGAGAGCTAATTTCGCAGGCGAGTGCACAGAAGTTGGTATGTATCTTGCTATGGCTCGTGTTGCTCACAGAGAGGGTTATCCCGAAATCGGTCTTTATTGGGAAAAGGCTGCTTTTGAGGAGGCTGAACACGCTGCTAAGTTTGCTGAGCTTCTCGGCGAGGTTGTATCTTCCTCTACAAAGGAAAACCTTGAAGCAAGAGTTGCTGCTGAGCACGGCGCTACACAGGGCAAGCTTGACCTTGCTAAGAGAGCTAAGGAGCTTAATCTGGACGCTATTCACGATACAGTTCACGAAATGGCTAAGGACGAAGCGCGACACGGAAAGGCTTTCGAGGGACTTCTCAAGAGATACTTTGGTTAATCTAAAACCTCATATTTAAGCCCTTTCCCACACTTTTCGACAAATATCGTAAAGTAATGACAGGAGAATTCCTGCAAGAAAAGTGGGTATTCAGGTGGGAGTTTAAGATATTTTTAAATAAGTTTCTGAATAGCACCCACCCACAAAAAATGTTTTATCATTAGAGATTCCCATTAATCAATAATACATCTCGAAATATCTAAAAACCCCGATTTCTGATATGAAATCGGGGTTTTTGACAAACTGAAGCGAACATCTGTCCGCCTTTTGCTTTTACAATTTTGTAATTGTAGAGAATGACATGAAGAAATAAATCACGCAGAAAATTATGAAAAGCGGATTTGAAAAAGTCCACTTATAATATTTCATAGGCACTTTATGATTTTCTTTAATATATGCCGATACTTCCCTGCGCTTTATTATAAGCAGAGCAATTGCCGCTGCGGTCAGACCTGCAAGAAAACCTATTTCAATGAGATTTCCCACATTTTCAGGGAGGAATCCGAGAATTAAAGTCAAGCCCTCTCCAAGTACAAAATTATTGAGGAAATGGAGCAGAATTGACCAGATTATGCCGTATTCCATAGCAGTATAGCCCAGAATCATTCCCACAACGAAAGCAAATGGAGCCTGAGCAAAATTGCCGTGCATTACGCCGAATAAAATCGAGGAAACAAGAATAGCATATCCCTTATTAAGACCTGTTTTTTCCAGTGACTGCATCATAAAGCCACGGTAGATGATTTCTTCAAAAACCGGTGCAACAAAGCCGGCATAAAACAGCATTGAAAGAGATGTGCTGCCGGAAGTTGCTGCTTCGACAGCCTCCTGTGCGGTATATCCAACAAGATTGAGCATAGATTCAAAAACAGCATCAATCAGTGTGAATATAAACTGTCCTCCATAGAAAATAGTCAGGATAATAAAGAACGACTTCGGGTTCATTGCCTGCCTTTTTTTGAAGATTTCACGGAAATTAACGACTTTCCGCATAAAAAGAGCAAGAAAAAAGCAGCCGATAAATACAGCAATTGAACTTCCCATGTCGGTATTTTCGAACCATGCAAACAAGTCGTCATAGAAGCTTTCAGGCTTTTCAAGGACAATTTGAACTATGGCTGCACCAATGGCAAATACAATGGCAACACCGAATATAACTCCAAGCATTATAGCGTCGTAGAGAAGATTTCCGCCGAAAATTTTATACATCAGCTTGTTGAAACGTTTTTTCTCTGCCATTTCAGGAGAAATCGGCGGAGGATAAGACTGATTATACGGCGGTATACCGTTTGGTGTTGGCTGGTTAAAATTATTATTTTGCTGATTAAAATTGTTATCCATTAAGGTACCCCCTATCATAAATAATATTATAGCATATTGGTTTTGGATTGTCAATTGTTTAACAACATGATAATAAAAATAACCCACGGAAAAAATCCGTGGGTTTGTTTTATTAATCTTTGATTGCTTCCTTGATAGCTGAAAGCAGCTCGTCATAAGTTTCAAAAGCAGGGAACTGAGAATAATCCTTCTTAATCTGCTCTGTACTTCTGAAAAGGAAACCTGCCTTGCTTGCCTGAATCATGCCAAGGTCATTGAAGCTGTCACCGCTGGCAATTGTCTCGTAGCCGATAGACTGGAGCGCCTTTACAGTAGTAAGCTTAGATTTTTCGCATCTCATTTTAAAGCCGGTGATTTCACCGTTTTCAGCTACTTCAAGAGTGTTGCAGAAAATAGTGGGCTGACCAAGCTTTGCCATAAGAGGAGCAGCAAACTGTGTGAAAGTATCGCTGATAATGATAGTCTGGCAGATAGAGCGAAGCTCGTCAAGGAACTCCTTAGCGCCGGGCATGGGATCAATTTTAGCAATAGTTTCCTGAATTTCTTTAAGACCAAGACCGTGCTCTTTTAAGATATTGATACGGTAATTCATAAGCTTATCGTAGTCAGGCTCGTCACGAGTAGTCTTTTTAAGTTCAGGGATTCCTGTTGCCTCAGCAAAAGCAATCCATATTTCGGGTACGAGTACGCCCTCAAGGTCTAAACAAGTGATATACATTGACATATTAAATTCCTCCATGAATTTTTTTACTTCTTAATTATACATCATTTTTTCTGATTTGTAAAGCGGATTTTATCATATTTTTTGTTATTGACAAGGACTGAATTTTAGTGTATAATAATGAAAAATAAAAGGAAGGGCTGATTTTGTTGAATAAATTAAAGAAAATAGCTGCTGTTATTACTGCTGTGACTGCTATCGGGTGCGTTGGAAATGTAATAATTACACCTAATCAAATGTCTGGTATTAATATGACAGCATGCGGATATTATTATGGCAATTATGAATATGCAATTTTTGAGGACGGAACAAGATGTGCCATAATAAAATATTCAGGTACAGAAGAAACCGTTGTTATTCCGCCAGTTATCAACGGAATGAAAGTAGTACAGATAGAGAACAAAGCATTTTATGAAAATAAAACTGTAAAAAAAGTAGTTCTCCCCGATACAGTTAATATGTTGTTCGATAGAGCATTTTACGGATGTGAAAATATTGAAACAATAAATACACCTGACAGCTTAAAAAGTATAGGAACTTCTTGTTTTGAAAATTGTTCGAAATTAAAATCGTTTAATTTCAATAAAGTCGAAAAGATAGGGTGGTATGTCTTAAAAAATTGTAAAAGCATTGAGGAAATATACGTTCCCGGAACTATAAAATCTGTCCCTGTTGCTGCTTTCGACGGCTGCAGCAATCTCAAAACTTTAACATTTGCTGAAGGAGTAAAGGAAATAGGAATTCACGCAGCATTTAATACTCCTTCTCTGGAGAAAATTACAATTCCGGAAAGTGTTACAACTATTAATAATTACGCTATTGGTTATTCAAATTTAAATGGCATGATTATGCTGACAGTTGATAATCTGAAAGAATATAATTTCGTTCAAGGCTCAGCTGCTGAAAAATACGGCATTGACAATGGTATAATTGAGGTGTTTGAGGGGGAACTTTCAACTGAGAACAAATTGCCGATAAACCCTGTCATACCTGAAATTATAATGAATAAGGGTGATATTGATTTGAGCGGTTCTGTTGATTCCTCTGATGCATCCGCTGTTCTTGCAGAATATTCCGCAGTTCAGACAGGCAAGAAAGAAACATTTACAGCTGCACAGAAGATAGCTGCTGATGTGAATAGTGACGGTGTAGTTGATTCCTCAGATGCATCGGAAATCCTCCGTTACTATTCGGAAGCATCAACAGGAAAAACACCCGAGTGGAGCTTTTTAGGAAAAATCCCATCGAAAACATGAAATTTCTGTGAATTTTTAAAAAAGCTATTGACATTCTGGTTATATGTGTTATAATAATGGTATATACGATGTGTATATACCATTTGTCAATTTACATTTAACACAATCAGGAGGTCATAATTTATGAAGTCATTCAGAAAAATCACAGCATGGGCAATGGCTCTTGCAATTTCATCAACAGCAACAGCCGTGACAGCTTTTGCAGAGGGCACAGAGGCAACTGAGCCTGTAACAACAACAGTAGCTGAGATAGTTGTAACTACAGCTGCTCCTACAGAGGCACCCACAGAGGCTCCTACAGCACCTGTTGTTTCACCGGTTGTAAGTGCAACATTCGGTACAGCAGAAATTACTGTTAATACTGCAACTAATGAAGTTTCCTTAAAAGATACAGCTACAGGCATGACAGTTGAGCTTAAGGGCAGTACAATTAACTTCGATGGTTCTGTTATTCAGACAATTGATATTTCCAATACTGAGCTTACAGATGAACAAAATGCCGTTCTTGCTGGACTTCTTACAGTTGCATCATCAGTTAAGGTTGATACATTAAATTTCTCTGATAATGTTACAGAAGTAAAGTCACTGGCTATCGGCAGTACAATGGCTGAAAATTTAACAATGGTATTTGGTAAGAACATCAAGACAATTGCTGATGATTTACTTGGCGAATCAACTGCAAAGGTAACAATTAAGGGCTATAAGGGTACAGCGGCTGAAACTTTTGCAACATCAAATAATGCAAGCTTTGTTGCTCTTGATGCAGATGTTACAACAGCAGCACCTATAACAACAACCGCAGCTGCAACTACAACAGAAACTACAGCTGCAACTACAGAAAAGGCTACTACAACTAAAAAAGCAACAACAACCAAGAAGGCTACAACAAAGAAGGCAACAACTACAGCTAAGGCTTCTGATTCTCCTAAGACAGGCGATGCAGGCGTAGGTCTTATTGCAGGTGTACTTGCACTCTCTACAGTTGGCGCATTTGCTCTCAAAAAGAAAGATAACGAATAATATTAAATCCCCGTCGTAATGACGGGGATTTTTGTTATTTATCGTTATTCCGGAACTCTATCCCCACATTTTTCAAAGAACGGTTAATAGCGTTTGTTCTTGTGCCGATAAGTGCTTCAAGGTCTTTATCTGCCTTTCTCAAACGGCTTCTTGCAGATTCCAGAACAGTTTCAAAATTGGAAAATTCAGCTTTGGCTTCTTCAAGAATTTTCCACACCTCGCCGCTTTTCTTCTGAATGGCAAGGGTACGGAATCCCATTTGCAGGCTGTTCAGCATAGCCGCCATAGTTGACGGACCTGCAATATTTATACGGAAATCCCTTTGCAGTATTTCAACAAGTCCCATGTTCACAACTTCGGCATAAAGTCCCTCAAAGGGGAGAAACATTACAGCAAAATCCGTAGTATACGGCGGTTTTATGTACTTTGTGCGGATACTTCTTGCACATCGCTTGATTTCGGTTTCAAGAGCGGAACGTGCAGATTTCAATTCTGCTGAGTCACCCTTTTCGTATGCATCGGCAAGTCTTGCGTAGGTATCACCTGGGAATTTTGAGTCGATGGGCAGATATATGCAGTCGTTGTTTTTACCGGGGAGCTTTACTGCAAAATCTACACGCTCAGAAGCATCGGGAGCAATGGCAATCTGTTCGTCGTACTGTTCGGGAGCGAGAATTTCAGCGAGAATTCCGCCAAGCTGAATTTCTCCCATAATTCCACGGGTTTTCACGTTGGAGAGAACTTTTTTCAAGTCGGAAACACCTGACGCAACGGCTTTCATTTCACCAAGTCCTTCATAGACTTCAGTCAGACGTTTATTGACGGATTCAAATGACTGAGAAATACGGTCATTAAGTGTTTTTTGCAGTTTTTCGCTGACAGTATTATTGATTTTGTCCAGACTTTCGCTGTTTTCACGGCGAAGCTTTTCCATGCTTTCGGAGTTTGAAAGCAGCAGTTTTTCAAGGCTTTCACGGTTATCACGGTCAAGCTCCTTCATGTTTACTTCAATTTTTTCAAGAACTTCAAGAGCACGTGATTGCTGTGACTCGTTAGAACGGCGCAGCTCACTGCCCAGAGTATTCAGCTGATACACAAGTGATTCGTTCATACGCACCAGCTGTTCCATGATAAGGCGATTTTGTTTTTCGGCGGTATTTCCGATAATATCAATTTTTTTCTGTATATCGATGAGTTCTTTTCTGCCTGAACCCCTGACACGGCGTGTCAGTTTAAGAATAAAGTATATGGCAAAGAAAAGGAGAATAATATTTATTACTGCCAGAACGGTTAAAATTATATCCATATATATCCTTTCATTTGTTTTTGCATAAATTTAAAGGGGATGCTCTCTCTTACAGAGCGTCCCCTCTTTCCAAACAGTCTACAGAACTGTTTGGAAATTCACCCCTTGCAGGGCGCTTGAACGCTATGCGGGACGCTGTCCCACACCCTGCCTGAGGCGCTGCCTTTGGAATCCCATTCCATTGGGCTGCTATAGTTTCTCAACACCCCACAAAAGTGGGGTGCTATTTATGTATCAGTTTTTAATCTGTGATGCCACAAGGCTTTCACCGCAGTAAATCTCACGAAGCTTTGGTTTTTCAATCTTTCCTGTGGGATTTCTGGGTACATCTGCAAAAATAATTTTATGCGGACGCTTGTAACGGGGCATTTTCTGGCTGAAAGCGTTTATATCTTCCTCAGTGCAGGTCATGCCTTCCTTTACGGAAATAATAGCCGCTGCAATTTCGCCTAAACGCTTGTCAGGAAGTCCGATAACTGCAACATCCTTTACGGCAGGATGTGAACGGAGGAAATCCTCAATCTGTACGGGATAGAGATTTTCGCCGCCGCTGATAATAACATCCTTTTTACGGTCAACAAGGAAGATAAAGCCGTCCTCGTCCTCCTGCGCCATATCACCTGTGAGAAGCCAGCCGTCCTTTAATGTATCAGCTGTAGCCTTTTCGTCACGATAGTAGCAAGTCATAACTCCGGGACCTTTAACGTAAAGTTCGCCAACCTGACCACGTTCAACAGGATTTCCGTTTTCATTGGCAATTTTAGTTTCCCAGCCGAAGCCAGCTTTGCCGATTGCGCCGACTTTATGGATATTTTCAACTCCCAGATGAACACAGCCGGGGCCTATGGATTCACTGAGACCGTAGTTTGTGTCATACTGGTGATTAGGGAATTTTTCTTTCCAGCGTGCAATAAGGGAGGGGGGAACAGGCTGTGCGCCGATGTGCATAAGTCTCCACGGCGACAGGTCGTATTCATCAAGATTAATTTCTCCACGGTCGATAGCGTCAAGAATATCCTGCGCCCACGGAACGAGAAGCCACACAATAGAACAGCCCTCAGCGGATGCTGTTTCGATGATTGACTTAGGTTTAACGCCTTTGAGAAGTACAGCCTTGCTTCCCGACTGGAGACTGCCGAACCAGTGCATTTTTGCACCTGTGTGGTAGAGGGGCGGAATACAGAGGAAAACGTCCTCACGGCTCTGCCCGTGATGATTCTGCTCAACAAGGGCGGAATGAACAAGGCTTTCGTGATTATGGAGAATAGCCTTGGGGAATCCTGTAGTTCCCGATGAGAAGTATATAGCGGCATTGTCCTCGTCAGTGAGAGCAATTTCAGGAGCTGTACTGGAACAGTTTGCAACATTGCTGTCGTAGTGTTCAGCAAAGGAGGGACAGCCCTCGCCAACGTAGAAAAGGAGACGGTTTTTGCTGATTTCTCCTGCGATTTCCTCAACTCTGCCGATAAATTCGGGGCCGAACATGAGTACATCCACTTCCGCAAGGTCAAGGCAGTATTTGATTTCATCAGCAGTATAGCGGAAATTCAGCGGAACAGCCAGTGCGCCTGTTTTCAGTATTCCGAAATAAATAGGCAGCCATTCAAGGCAGTTCATCAGAAGAATACCCACCTTGTCGCCTTTCTGTACGCCTCTTTCGAGAAGCATATTTGCGAATCTGTTAGCCTTTTCGTTGAAGACCGACCATGTGATTTCACGGCGGTAAGGGCTTTCGGGAGCAGATTCTATGAGATTATATTCTTTCCATGTTACACGGCGATTCTCTGTTATTTCGGGATTTACCTCCACAAGAGCAATATCATTGCCGTATAAATCAGCGTTTCTTTCAAGTAATTCTGTAATAGGCATTATAATTTTCCTTTCAAAAGTATACTATATATATTTTAACACAAAAAAGCGTAAAAGTAAATAGCTTACAGGATGTCAATTTCGACAAAAAACGGCTTGAATATTTGGAGGAAATGATAAACAAAGGCGGACTGATGTCCGCCTTTGCCTGTGTTATGACCTCTCTGTCTGTTCATCGAGAGTGAGTGTTATCGTCATTTCTTCGCCGTTTCTCATGAATGTCAACCTTATTTCCTCCCCTGCTGTATGGAGATTCTTCTTTGCTGTCAGTTCAACTGAATTTGTAATCGCTGTATCATCAACAGCTGTAATAATATCACCTTTTTTCAGACCTGCTGTTTCAGCTGCACTTCCCTCTGATACCTCAATAACATACACGCCTATAGGCATACCGTACATCTGAGAAATATCAGCTGTTACGTCACGGCAAGTTATTCCAAGCTGCGGCTTGCCCTTGACATAGCCATAGTTCATGAAATCTTCCACAACATCTGCTACCTTATTTGAAGGAATTGCAAAGCAGATACCCTCAACTGATGCTTCTCCTAATCCTCCGCTTGACATTTTAGAAGAATTGATTCCGATAACCTGACCATACTTATTAATAAGAGGACCGCCGGAATTACCCGAATTTATTGCTGTATCAGTCTGAATAAGGTTCATTGTCTTGTCATTTATAGTTATATTTCTGTTAAGTCCTGAAATTATTCCCTTTGTAACTGTATTCATAAGGTCAAGTCCAAGAGGATTTCCGATAGCTGTAACATCTTCGCCCAGATTCAGTTCATCGCTGTTGCCAAGTTCTGCCGCTGTCAGTCCGTCAGCTTCTATTTTCAGCACAGCAAGGTCACAGTCAACGTCATATCCGATAACCTCCGCTATATAGGAATCATCACCATGGAGAACACTGATTTCCGAAGCTAGTTCATAGCCGTTTACGCTGTCATAAATAACATGGGCATTTGTGACAACATAGCCATCTTCTGAAATAACAACTCCTGTACCTGTGCCTATGGGATTTTCCTGCGGAATATGACTTCCATAGCTGTCTCCGAATCCGAAAATATCACCGAAATCTCTGAATCCGCCAAAACCGCCGTATCCGCCGCTGCCCTCAAATTCATTTGCATCAAGCTCAAATTCCGACTTAATGCCGACAACAGAGGGCATAACCTTCTGCACAATTTCCTCTGTAGTGAGAACGCCTTTTTCGCTGCTGTCAATTTTGAATGTGCTTACATTTTGTGCCTTTACTGTTTCCTTGACAGCTGTTTCAGCTGATTCCGTCACAACATTTTTTTCATTTGCAAAAACAATATTATGGTATACTCCGATTGAACTTGCTGAAACAAGAGTCATAGCCATAAGTGAAGCAGCAATTTTAAGAACCGTATGTTTTTTTGGTGTGGGATTGATGTTATTCACATTATTGCTTGTATTTGTGTCTGCGCCTTCGATTTCCTCGATATTGAAATTATATTCATTCATTAAAATCACGTTCCTTTTCTTTGGGATGTGTTGTTTTCCTTTGATGATTATAGTATACTTTTCTTTTGTGAAATCATGTTGCAGTAATTGTAAAAATCAGAAAAATAATTTGTGATTGATTTTTCACATATTTGAGAGATATGTGAATGAATGTGATAATCAGGTATTTTTTATTATTCTCTGCGGATAATATTATAGATTCTTAAAAGAATCTTTAACAACAACACAGAGGTAAAATAATATGAATAAGAAAAATATTCCCATTTGCGAGCCGGATGACGGCGGTCTTGAATACGTTTGTCCTGCCGCTTCCAATGGTGATATGACAGGACTTATACCTGCCAATAATTCTCCCGAAACCATTTCCGAGAATTACAACACAATGTATCCTTATTTGCCTAAATCCACATCAGTTAAGGATATTTTATAAGACAAATTTAAATTAACAGACGATAATCTGCAAAACTGTTAGCCACGAAATGTAGCGGATATATGCGGTTTTGCAGATATTTTGTATAATTTTACTTAAATATTATGTTGAAACTATCATAATCAACAAAAATCAAAAAAGCGCTTTATTTTTTACTTAAAATATGGTATAATTTAAGACAGTATAATAAACCGAAATTTATACGGTTTTAAAATTTTATTAAAGGGTGTTTTGTATGAAAAATGGTGTACGTATGCTCGACATCGCTGAGAAACTGGGCGTTAGCGTCGTTACAGTTTCAAATGCTCTTGCAGGACGTGACGGCGTAAGTGAGCAGATGAGAAAACAGATATGCGATACTGCTGAAGAACTGGGCTATAAACCGTCAAATACAGCCGGAAAGAAACGTTCAGACCTCTCAAAAATCGGAAAAAGCGTGGCTATTCTTACTTCCGAAAGATTTATCGGCTCTATGGGCACTTTCTACTGGGAGCTTACCGCTAATATCTCCAATAAACTTTCAGCTGCAAACGTTGTAATGGTTTACGAAAGTATTTCCAGAGAAAACGAAAAATCTATTGTGCTCCCCTCCACTATAACAGAAAGACGTGTTGACGGGGCTATTGTTATTGGTCAGCTCAGCCGTGAATACGCAATTGAATTAAGTAAAACCGACATTCCGCTGCTTTTTGTTGATTTCTATGTCAGCAGATGCAACGTAGATTCTGTAAATTCCGACAGTTATCACGGCGGATATATGCTCACAGACCATCTTGTTGAAAAAGGACATAAGAATATCGGCTTTGTAGGCTCGCTCAATACCACAAGCAGTATTAACGACCGCTATCTGGGATACAGAAAATGCCTGATGGAAAATAATCTTATTTATAAAAAAGAGTGGATTCTTGAAGACCGTGACGAAAGGGGAATCCTCTTTGATAGAATTGATTTCCCTGCTGATATGCCCACCGCTTTCGTCTGCAACAGCGATGAAACAGCATTCAGGGTAATCGCTGCCCTTAAATCAAAAGGGGTACGTGTTCCGGAGGATATTTCCGTTGTCGGATATGACAATTACACCGTTTCAAATATATGTATACCTGCCATTACAACAGTAGAAGTTGACTTGATGCAGATGGCTTCGGAATCTGTCGACCTTATGGTGAAAAAGCTTGAAAATCCCGGATATTGTGAGGGAAGAAGAATTATAAGCGGCAGATTAATCGAAAAAGACAGCGTTCTTGATATAAAATAAGGGGATCTCTAAAAACCTCCATCACGGCGAACTTTCTATGCCAAATACCATTTACTGCGTTGTCAAACCTTGCAATACATCAAGTATTACTGCGGTTTGCCGCCTTGTAACTGATATTTGTCATATACGAAATTCCACTCGTGTTCCGGTTTTTAGAGAACCCTATAACAGGGGTTTGATATATTGATTATTAAAAATTTTTTCGGACATCTCGGAACAGTTGTCCGTCACCGAAATATGGTTATGATACATTGCTTCAAAGCCGGAATAATCCGCCGTGGACTTCTCCACGATTTATCCAAATTTTCACCGACGGAATTTATTCAGGGCGTGAAATATTATCAGGGGATTCGCAGTCCCAACGAGCGAGAAAGAGAGCTTTTCGGCTACTCAAAGGCATGGCTGCACCATAAAGGACGCAACCGTCACCATTTTGAATACTGGACGGATTATTCCATGAAAACAGGAAAAATGATATCTGTGCCTATGCCTGATGTGTATATCTATGAAATGTTCTGCGACCGTGTTGCTGCATCAAAAATCTATAAGAAAAAAGATTATAACGACCGCTGTCCACTGGAATATTTCCTCGCCGGACATGGCACACGGTTTATCGAGGAACATACGGCGGAACGGCTTGAATTCCTGCTGCGTCTCCTTGCGGAAAAGGGAGAAAAGGAAACATTCAGCTATATCAGACAGCAAAAAAAGTGACGCAGCGGTCTTTTGTATACCAGATGTAGAAAGAAATGAGGAAAATACATTGAAAAAAATATTTTTACCTGTATTGTTTCTGTCTTTGATGTTAAGCGGCTGTAAGGAGCAAGAGCCTGTAGAACTTCTGCCTGTTGCTGTTCCGTCGGTAGTGGAGCAGACTACTCAAAAACCTACAGAAGCTGCAGCTGCTGTTACTACCACTCAGGCAACACTTGCCAACGAGGATGAAATTTCTCCAAAAATAAAACGCAGACTTAAAAAAATGAATCTTCAGGAAAAAATCTGTCAGATGTTTATTGCCACTCCTGAAAAATCATCATATTATGACAGCCTTACATACGTTGATGACTGGTTCAGAACCTGTTATGCTGAATATCCAATAGGCGGATTCATATACTTTAATGCGAATATTTCATACGACCAGCAGCTTCGTGACCTGCTCAGCCAGTCTCAGCAGATGGCGCTTGATTATAATGGTATTGGTCTGTTTCAGAGCGTTGACGAAGAAGGCGGAACAATTACCCGTGTTCAGAGTTCCCTCTGGACACCTCCCGCTGTAGAGGATATGAGTTATTACGGCAAGCTTAACGACTATAACACAACTTACGAAGCAGGCAGAACTATTGGAGGCTACATTGCGGATTATGGCTTTAATCTGAATTTTGCCCCTGTTGCCGATGTATATATCAGCGAAACCAATGAACTTGGAAACAGAATTTTCAGCAGCGATCCGATTGTTGTTGCAGATATGTGTACTGCAATGATAAAAGGTCTGAAATCCCAGAAAATCGAGCCTACTCTGAAACATTTCCCCGGACTTGGGGCAGGTACGGGAAATACACATTATGCCACAGTAGAAATTGACAGAACTCTTGATGAAATGCGTATTACGGAATTTCCAGCATTTAAAGGCGGAATTGAAGCAGGTGCAGATTTTGTAATGGTGGGTCATCAGGTAGTATCAGCGTCAGGAGATAATCTTCCTGCTGATATGTCCTCTGTAGTTGTGACAGACTGGCTCAGAAATGAACTTGAATATGACGGATTAATTATTACTGATTCTCATGCAATGGGAGCTATATCCAACACATACACCAGTGATGAAGCAGCAATAATGTCCATAAAAGCAGGAGTTGACATTATACTCATGCCCTACGACCTGCGGACAGCTGTTGACGGCGTAAAAGCGGCAGTAAACAGCGGAAAAATCCCACTTGAAAGAATAAACGAAAGTGTTGCCCGAATCCTTGAAAAAAAGGATGAAATGGGTTTATTGGATTAAATTAAGGCGGACATTAGTCCGCCTTTTCGCTTTTCAGCGTTATTTTTATTATTTCTGGAAAATTAAACAAACGCACAGGTAATGCACTGTTTCCTATTCCACGGCTTACAATCATTGATGTATCGCCCATTTTATGCATACCCTCGGTATATTCAGGATTAATTCCCTGATCGGGAGCGTACACCGCACCTATAAACAGCAGCCGGAACTGCCCTCCATGTGCATGACCTGTCAGCACAAGGTCAATATTACCATGGTTGCTGTAATCCTCTATCAGCTGCGGCTCATGAGCAAGTACCACATTCAGCTTATCCGCCGCAAGCTTCGGACAGTTATACTCAATATTTACAAGAGATTCATCATCAAATCCCGACAGCACAAAACTGCCGCCGTTTTTCTCAATATCAACGCTTTCATCAGTCAGACATTTCACGCCAGTCTGCTCCAGACCGTTCATCAGTTTCTCAAAATCTTCATCGTCAAGGCGGTGTTCATGGTTTCCTGTCACATAATATGTATCGGCAATTTCTGCCGCTTTTTCTGCAAATTCAAGTGCTTTCGGAATATTTGTACGGCGAGAATCAACAATATCCCCCGTTATAACGATTATATCAGGTGCAAGTTCTGTTATTTTTTCAGCTATACGCTTCTGTTCCTTGCCGAAATTTTTATTGTGCAGATCTGATATATGAACAATCGTAAAATCATCAAGTTCATCACTTATTTTTTCGTTTTTGTAAATATGCTCCGTAACCGTCAGGGTATTATTCTGCCAGCTGCAAAAGACAAACAGAACAACTGCAGCTGCCGCATATATTACAAGCCGCTTTTTTAAATTATCCTTTTTCTTCATTTCTTTATTTCACCAATCCATCAACAAGAAGCTTCACACCGATAATCACAAGGACAATACCGCCTGCAAGCTCCGCTTTTTTCTCGTATTTGCTGCCGAAACGATTGCCGATAATTACACCTGCAAGACATACTGCAAATGTTATACCCGCAATTACTGATACCGACAATATCAGATTTGTTTTCTGTGCGGCAAATATTACTCCAACTGCAAGAGCATCAATACTTGTAGCAATAGCAAGTATAAAAAGTTCCTTTATATCAAGCTTATATTCACCGCTGATATTTTCATCATCGCCGTCTTTGATTACCTCGTATATCATTTTTCCGCCGATGAATCCCAGAAGTATAAAGGCTATCCAATGGCTGAAACTACTGATAAACTGCTCAAAACTGCTGCCAAGGAAATAACCTAAAAGCGGCATAATTCCCTGAAAAACGCCGAAAAACAGTGCCGTAACAACTGCACCTCTATAATCAACCTTCTTCATGCTCAGTCCCTTGCACACCGACACAGAAAATGCGTCCATTGCAAGTCCGAGAGATACTAAAATAAGTTCTGCTATACCCATATTTTCTCCTTTTTATAGGTGTTTTCTATAAGAAACCACTATAGATTATACTCAGCAATTATAAAACATATTCCATTATATAATCATCCATGACATATCCGCCGCCAATATCAGTAACAGCTGTATCTGCAACGACAAATCCCGTTTTTTTGTATACATCAATTGCATGGCTGTTATGCTTATTCACAGTGAGGTACACTCTTTTTTTCCCGATTTTACGTGCTTCTTCAAAAACATAATTCAGCATTGCAGATGCTGTTCCCCTGCCTCTTTTATCATTGCGCAGATAAAGCTTGCTAAGGAAAAGGCGGTCATCAGCTTCCGGTTTTATGCCGATATATCCGCATAATTCTTCATCATCACAGACAGAAAGATATGTATAGCCCTGTTTTTCAATCTGCTCTGTCATAGCGTCAACAGACTGAAATTTTTCAACCATATAGTCAACCTGCCCCTGCCCCAGTAATTCGCCGTAGCACTCATGCCATATTATATCCGCAAGTGCCGCTATTTCACGGAGTTCGGGATAATATTTTACTTTTTTTATTTCAACGCTCATAATAACTCCTGCTTTTCAATAATTTTCATATCCACTATTTTCAACAATATCCCTGCCCAGTCCTTGATAAGGCTGTGGTATTCTTCAGCTGTTACTTTTCCGCCGATTCCCATTACATCATATACAACAGGGCCTTCCTTTATGCAGCATGGCAAATCCTCAAAACCACAGTGGAGATAAAAATTATGCCTGTTTACTCTCTGCTCATAGTTTTCAGCAGATTTGTCAAGCTGTTCTCTTGCAAGAAAAAGCCGTCTGCCATTGTATTTTTCCTTTAGTGCCTCAATTATTTTTGTGCCATAGCCCTGACCTCGTTTTGTGTCATCAACTGCAAGGTAAAAGATATAAGCAAGCTTTTCATCGCAAACCATATATACAAAGCCAATAAATTTGCCCTTATCCCGTGCAGTAAGCATTTCAGACTTTCCCCTTTTCTCCCTGTTTATCATTATGAAAAAGGGCACTCTCTCCTCCGCAGGAAATGCCGTGAGATAGAGTTTTTTAACCTGCTTTTTATCGGATTTTACGTATTTTTCAAGAGTTATTGACATAATTCACCTCAACAAATTAAGCGGACAATGCAATCTCGCAATGTCCGCTTAGCAATTTCCTGATTTATTCTTCCTCGGGCATCTCCCAGTTGTGATATACATTCTGAACATCATCGTTATCCTCAAGATGTTCAAGAAGAAGATTCATCTTCTTGATATGCTCCTCATCTGTAAGTGCTGTATAATTTGCAGGAATACGGTCTGTTTCAGCGGAAAGTA
>JAFXAJ010000013.1 GCA_017517145.1 Ruminococcus sp. | reverse complement strand
TGTTCAAGAAGAAGATTCATCTTCTTGATATGCTCCTCATCTGTAAGTGCTGTATAATTTGCAGGAATACGGTCTGTTTCAGCGGAAAGTACGTTGTAGCCCTTCGCCGTGAGTCCCTCTCTCAGCTCGTGGAGAGCTTCGGGAGCACACTCGATTTCAACAGTTTCCTCAGTAATATCGAAATCATCTCCGCCGCATTCGAATACATCTTCCATAACTGCGTCCTCGTCAAGACCGTTATTTTCAAGGATAACTATACCCTTTGTGGTAAACATGAAGGATACGCAGCCTGTTGTACCGAGATTTCCGCCGAATTTATCGAAATAGTGACGGACATCGCCTGCTGTACGGTTCTTGTTATCGGTAAGACACTCAACGATTACAGCTACACCGTTAGGGCCGTAACCCTCGTATACCATGTTTTCGTAGTTGTTCTTATCCTCGCCGCCTGCTGCCTTCTTGATTACTCTCTCAATGTTATCGTTGGGCACGTTATTTGCCTTTGCCTTTGCGATAAGGTCACGGAGCTTGCTGTTATTGTTAGGGTCAGGGCCGCCCTCTCTTACAACAACAGTAATTTCTCTGCCGATTTTTGTAAAGATTTTACCCTTTGCAGCATCGGTAGCTTCCTTTTTACGCTTGATATTATTCCATTTTGAATGACCTGACATTTTTCAGCTCTCCTTTTTCTATCGGCTTCATCTGCCGATTATTTCATTTATATCGACACCCTGCATAGCTATATCAAATAATTCTGCTATACGTGAGGTATTTCTAAGCAAGTACAAATATCCGAAAAGACATTCTACCGCAGTTGCACGGCGATATTCCGCCGCCTCTGCGTGTTTTGGGATATTATTTCCTGTAGCATTTCTGCCTCTTTTCAGCACTGCCATTTCCTTTTCAGTCAACACTTCCGAAATATTATCGTATATCTTCGACTGAAATTCGGCGCATACAAGCTTAATTTTGGCTGAATGAAGCTTTGATGCCGGCATATTTGCACTGCGCAGAAGTTTTTCCCTCACAAGGGTATCGTATACGCTGTCCCCTAAAAATGCAAGTGTAAGGGGACTGTACATATTCACATCACGTTCAGTTAATTCCATATTTTCCTCTTAGTAGACGAAATCGAACTCGAATCCTTCAAGATTTACAGTGTCTCCGTCCTCAACGCCCATTTCTTCAAGCTTTGCAATAATTCCGCTGTTGATGAGAACACGCTGGAAGTACTGGAGTGATGAGTAATCATCGGGATCAACAGTACGCATAATTGGCTGCATCCACGGCGCTTCAACGTAATATACATCATCTTCCTTGAAGATTTCAAATTTCTTTCCTGCGCCAAGCATATCATCAAGTTCAGCCTGCGGAATAGGTTCAGCCTCATACTCCTTGATAGGCGGCAGCGTTTCAAGAACCTCGGCTATCTTCATGACAAGCTCGTGTGTTCCCTGTGTTGTTGCAGCTGAGATACAGAAGAATGACATTCCCTGTTCCTCAATAAATGCACGGAAATCGGCAATCTGTTCTTCCGTTGCCATATCCGATTTATTTGCAGCAACAATCTGGGGGCGGTGAGCAAGCTCCTCGTCAAACTTTGCAAGATCCTCATTGATTATGCGGAAATCGTCCTTTGGGTCACGGCCTTCGATACCGGAAACATCAACTACATGAACGATAAGACGGCATCTTTCAACATGGCGGAGGAATTCATGACCAAGACCTACTCCATCGCCTGCGCCCTCGATAAGACCGGGAATATCAGCCATTACGAAGGAACGCTCCTCCCCTGTCTTTACTACGCCAAGAACGGGAGTCAGGGTTGTGAAGTGGTAGTTTGCAATTTTTGGCTTTGCGGCACTTACTACGGAGATAAGCGTAGATTTTCCCACATTTGGGAATCCTACCAGACCTACATCTGCAAGGAGCTTCAATTCAAGAGTAACCTCAAATTCCTCTCCGGGGAAACCGGGCTTTGCAAATCTGGGAATCTGTCTTGTGGAAGTTGCAAAACGTGCATTACCTTTACCGCCGTTTCCTCCCTTAGCAAGGATTTTCGGCTCGTCCGTTGACATATCCGCCATAATGCGTCCAGTATTTGCTTCACGGATAAGAGTACCTCTGGGTACTTTTATGATAAGAGGCTCAGCGCTTCTGCCTGTACAGTTACGTGATGAGCCATTCTGACCTCTTTCAGCCACATATTTTCTCTTATAGCGGAAATCAATGAGAGTAGAAAAATTGTCATCAACTACGAAAACGACATCGCCGCCTTTTCCGCCGTCACCACCGTCAGGACCGCCTGAAGCCACATATTTTTCTCTATGGAAGGAAACAGCACCGTCGCCGCCGTCACCTGCCTTGATTTTTATTCTTGCTTTATCAACGAACATTTTAACCTCCTTGAAAGTGGGGGAAATGGTTTATTTCAGGGATATTTCAAGAAATCCCGTTAATGAAAAATCCCAAGCAAAAGCTCGGGATTTATAACGCAATCAAAAGTGATTACTGCTCTGTGTAAACAGAAACCTTCTTGCGGCTTTTGCCAAAGCGCTCGAACTTTACTCTACCGCTTACTGTAGCGAAGATTGTATCATCAGAGCCAATGCCTACGCCAACGCCGGGATGGATATGTGTACCTCTCTGGCGAACGAGGATATTGCCTGCCTTAACAATCTGACCGTCAGCACGCTTAACACCAAGTCTCTTGGACTCGGAATCACGGCCGTTCTTTGTAGAACCTACACCCTTTTTATGAGCGAAGAACTGCATACTGATCTTAAACATACTTACACCTCCGAAGTAGTGATATTAATTGTTTTTGGAAATTCTTCAAGAATAGCTTCAAAATGTAGTTTCAGCTGTTCCAGCATAGCAGACGCTGTATTTGGAGAAGCGGTTGCCCGACATTCCACAAGATTATTTCCTACTTTCATTTTGGGTTCACAGTCAAACTCATTCAGCAGATTTACAATAAGCTGAACAGCCGATGAAACTGATGCACATACTACATCATGTCCCCTGTCGGCATAGCCTGCGTGACCGCTTATACTAAAGCCATTCAGAAGTCCTTTTGAGTCATAAAACTCTGCACGAATCATGATTAAGCCTTGATAGCTTCAATCTTAACCTGTGTGTAAGGCTGTCTGTGACCCTGCTTCTTCTTCTCACCCTTCTTAGGCTTGTAAGTGAAAACTGTGATCTTCTTAGCCTTGCCGTTCTTAAGAACCTTAGCTTCAACAGC